>SYFN01000067.1 GCA_005800405.1 Burkholderiales bacterium | reverse complement strand
TGCCGATCCCTTTGCCAGCTGGCAGCGTGGATCCAATGAAAACTACAACGGCTTATTACGGCAATACATTCCTAAAAAGCGTCACTTATCTACGGTTACTGATGCAGAGCTTAAAATGATCGAAGATCGATTGAATCACCACCCCAGAAAACGATTGGGATTTAAAACCCCGCATCAGGTGTTTCATGAATCTCTAAACCGTGTTGCACTTCGTACTTGAAACCACGAAACATTACATCCTTCGAAAAACATGATGCGGCATGCTAGCCCGCTAGGTCAGATATGGGGCTCAGCCTTGTTGCCAGCGCGCATAGCGATAGCGCGCCCACAAGCAGGCATCCATCACCATGATCGCGTAGATAAAGAAACCGCCGGCATGTCTACCTATGAAGGAGTGCGCTGGCGTGGTTAGGTGGTAAGTGACAACGCCCAGACTTAGCGAAAAAAAAATCATGATCCAGGCGCGGACCAGCATCCCGTTCAGCACCTGCCCCATGCCTGGCAGCAGGATGGCGACGACCAGTACCAGTAGCGGGTGCAAGGGACGCGAGAACATTTAGGCAGTCTCTCCGATATCTGCCCGTACTGCCTCGGCGACCGTCAGCAAGGTGTCAAGCCAGTAAGCCAGCCACTCACTTGGAATTTGCTCAACTTCGGTGAGCATCGAGCGCAGCACCAGATAGCTACCGCGCTCAACGCCACACACACGGACCACTAACCTAACACCACGGGGTGTCACCACGATTTCTTTTAGGTCAGGACTTGCGATCGCATCACCAAGTGCTGTGTGTATCGCCGAGAGTGGCGCTTGCCAGCCGACGGGACTGACGCGCGCCATGTGGTGAGATGGCCATTCATCACCGAGGTGAATACGCTGCGCGAGTTGCTCTATCTGCGAGAAGAATTCGATGTTTGCTGGTCGGAAAAGCACGTCGAAACTGCCGCTCAGCGCCATCGGCGAATCAACGGTTAGCACTAGCCAAAGCGACGGTACTTTGCGGTAGCCCACGTGGTCCAGCAGCGGTTGCAGAAGTACTTTCGCGTTGCCGTACTGACCCTGAAGTAAGGGATAGTCGCTACCCGGATCAATCTGACCGGACTGCTCGAACAGTGCGCGACAGTCATCGAAAATCGCTGCCCGCCGCGCGGCAAAGCCACGTTGCGCACGCCGCTGCCACAGCAAGCAAGCGATCATAAAAAAGACACCGGCGGCGATACCGCCGCCGGTGAGTTCTCCGCCCAAGCCGATCTCCTTAGTAGCCTTTGGGTCGTGGCCACGGCATGGTGAACTGGTCACCACGTCGTACGAACTGATAGCGCCGCACCACGAACCAAATCGAGATCAGGATGTAGAACGCCATGATCGACAGCAGCGAGGCGCCATAGCCGAGGTAGGTTGCGAAATACGTCGCCGCGCACAACAGCCCAAGCAGAATGCAGGGGATGGGGTGGAACGGATGGATATAACCGCGGTTGATCGTACCCAACGGCCACATGCGACGGAAGCGCACTACGTTGAACGACATGAAGGTATAGCCCAGCAGGCCGGACAAGATCGAGAAGGTGATGACCTGATCGAGCAATCCGGTAAAGGCGAACGACACCGCAATCGGAATCAGGAACAGGATGGCTCGATAGGGTGTGCGATAACGTGGATGTACTGCACCAAACCACTGCGGCATGTAACGATCACGTGACATTGAGAACCAAGCTCGCGAAGAATCGTTGATGCAGCCATTCGCCGAGGCTACCGCTGCGAAGATGGTACCGACGAACAGAATGACCTCCAGCTCGAGAATACCGGTCAAGCGAGCCGCGTCATACATCGGCGTGATTGCTTGTCCTAGGTATTCCCATGGCATTAGTCCGGCGCAGATATACCAAGTGAGCGTAGCGGCGATCAGCAGCGTGATCATGCCACCCATAGTGCCGAGTGGTATCGAGCGACCAGGTGAGCGCACTTCTTCGGCGGCTTGACAGGTTCCTTCAATGCCGAGGTAGTACCACATCCCGAATTGCAACGCCGCCAATACCCCGATCCAGCCATAGGGTAGATCAGTCAGTAGCTCGCGATGACGCAAAATCGAGCCACCGGTACCAATACCCTCCACTGCGAAGAACAGCACAATGATCGCGACAAACGCAAATGCGGTGATCACGAAATTTACGGTGAGTGTCATGAACACGCCGCGATAGTTGAGCCAGGCCAGCACGGCAATGGTGAGCACCACGAAAGGCTTGGTATCGACCTCAGCACCATACTGCAGCGCGATGGTCTTGATCAGATCACCCACCACAATCGCGTCGGATGCCTCCAGCATGGTGTAGGCCATCACCAGATATAGCCCAACATTGAATGCCATCAGCGGTCCGATAATATGCTTGGCTTGTGTATACTGCCCACCGGCGGCTGCCACGGTGGAGGTAACTTCCGAATCGATCATCGCGACACAGGTGTAGAGCAGGCCGATGATCCAGCAGGCAATTAGCGAGCCGTAGGCACCGCCTTTACCGACTGAGAAATTCCATCCCATGTACTCGCCTACCAACACGATGCCGACACCGAGCGCCCATACATGGATAGGCCCGAGTACCTTTAGTAGCGAATTTTTTTGCGGCGCCGAGGCCGCGATACTTTGCGCTGTCATCCTCGTCTCCTTATTCTTCTTCGCCTTCGCGCGAGCTCGTCAGGAAATCTTCGCCGTATTGCGAGCTAGTAAAGCGCGCGTCAGCCAGCATCCATGCGAACAGCACGATTGAGATGATCCACGCTGCATACTCCAAAGCTGTCCAGAAATTCATCTCAACCTCCCTCTGATGCGTCGAAGCGCTCGCGAATAACCTCGCGATATTCTTTTTCGGAGACACGCAGTACAAATACAAAGTAGCCGACGATCACCGCGATGGTGAGCAGTAGACTGATTGGTTCGATGGTGTAGTCAAAGCGATTGGTGATCATCGGTGCCGCAGCCTCGACATTCACACCCAGCTTCTTCCACTGCTCGAGCATGGCCGGGGTTTGATTCAGCGACTCCCAAGTCGGCGCCGCTTTGTCATCGGCCTTGGGCGGTTCGGCGGTCGCTTTGAACAGCAGCGGAGCCAGCAGACTGGCGTATACCAGTACGAGTACCACCAAGCTGTCAAACATTTGGCCGGCACCACTTTGCACCGGCGGTTCATAGGGCTTATTCCTCATGGCGCTCCCGGATCAGTGTCGATATGCGCCGGGCGCAGGGCAAGCTCGCGCAGGCGTTGGCGGTTCAGGTCGAGGTTGCGAAGGTCTTGACCGTAGATGTGATCACGAGCCTCTCGATAATGCGCCAGCATCGCAAATACCGAGCTGGTGTTGAACACCAGCAGCAATACTCCGGCAATCAGCAGCACCGCACCAATCGGTGAGCTGAGAAACCCGTGAGGTACCGCGATATAGGTGTAAATAAGGCTGGCCCACAGCACGGCGAGTATGAGCAGTGCGTTCCACCGGTCGCGGGAGTACATGGCCTCGGCCCGCTGCTGCATGTCGGGGTCGAGTGACGATTGATTACGTTGATTCATCTGCTTCTCCTCCAGATGGTTCTTACGTTTTTTCAGGCATGCATGGAACGCGGCTAGCCTTCTACGAGGCGTTTGCCGATGACGCTGCCAACCTCCTTTCGTGGACTATAGTCAGTCCGGTAAATGTTTATCTTGGGAAATAATAGACCAGCCGCCTCGTGTTGGGAAACGATTTATCGGCCCGGCACCCAGTTGGTTCCAGCCAGCGGTATCCCTGCCATCGCAGCCGCCTCAAGGGTGAGGGCTACTAGGTCCTCACGCTCCAGGTGATGCACGTTCTGCTTACCGCAGGCGCGCGCGATGGTGGTCAGCTCCATATTCAGGGTCTTCAGGTAGTTACGCACGCGCTTGGCGCCGACGGCAGGTTCCAAGCGCTGCTCGAGTTCCGCGTCTTGCGTGGTCACGCCCACCGGGCACTTGCCGGTATGGCAATGATGGCAATAGCCGGGCGCGGTGCCGATCGTGTCATAGGCATCCAGAGCTGAATGGTGCTGACCGTCACGCACATAGGTTTCCGAGTTACAGCCGAGTGCAAACAGCACGCCTTGACCAATTGCGACGGCGTCTGCGCCCATCGCCAGTGCCTTCGCAACATCAGCCCCAGTCCGTATGCCGCCTGAAACGATCAACTGCACCGTGCCTTTCATGTTCAGATCTCCCAGCGCCTCGACTGCTTGACGCACTGCGGCCAGCGTCGGGATGCCGACGTGCTCGATGAAGCAGGTCTGGGTAGCAGCGGTGCCGCCTTGCATGCCGTCGACCACTACCACGTCAGCACCTGAATGCACTGCCAGCTTCACGTCATGGAAGGTACGGGTAGCACCGACTTTTACATACACTGGCTTTTCCCAGTCGGTCATTTCGCGTAGCTCAAGAATCTTGATCGCGAGATCATCAGGGCCAGTCCAGTCGGGGTGACGACACGCTGAACGTTGATCGACGCCCTGCGGCAGAGTGCGCATGCTTGCGACGCGCGGATTTACTTTCTGCCCAAGCAGCATGCCGCCACCGCCAGGTTTAGCGCCCTGGCCGATTACAACTTCAATCGCATCTGCCTTGCGCAAATCATCCGGGTTGAAACCATAGCGTGAAGGCAGGCATTGATACACTAGCGTTTTGGATGAGCCGCGCTCTTCTTGCGTCATGCCACCGTCACCGGTCGTGGTACTAGTTCCCATCTCAGTTGCGGCCCGACCGAGGGCTTCTTTCACATTTGCTGACAATGCACCGAAGCTCATGCCAGCGATAGTGATGGGGATATCAAGCTCGACGGGTTTCTTCGCAAAGCGTGTACCGAGCACTGTTTTGGTGGAGCATTTTTCGCGATAGCCTTCGAGTGGGTAGCGCGAAAGCGAGCCCGCCAAGAACAGCAGATCATCAAAATGCGGCACGCGGCGTTTGGCACCGAGACCACGGATTTCATACAAGCCATGCGCCGCAGCATTTTGGATGTAGTCGATCACGCTACGGTCGAAGCTTGCCGATTCTTCGGTAGAGCGACGCTTGAATTGAATGGGTTTCATATCCATGATGTTCTTCCTGCCGGCGTGCGGCTTAATATTCCTGATTAGCGTCGGCGTTCCAGTGATACAAGCTGCGCGCAGAGGCAACTCGCTTGAACGAGGCCGGATCATGTTGCAATCCCGCTTCGCGTAATAACTCAGCTACCACCACGCGGTCCTCGTCGGTCATTGGTTCAAAGCGTGCATCGGCACCGAGCGATTTTGCTTCGCCGCGCAGATAGATCACCGCTTCGTACAGCGAGTCACCGAGTGCATCACCGGCGTTACCGCAAATCAGCATGCGACCGGCTTGCGCCATGAAGCCAGAGAAGCTACCCACAGAACCACCGACTACGATATCGCCACCTTTGAGCGAAATACCGCAGCGCAGACCTGCGTCACCATCAATCACCAGCAGACCACCATGCGCGGTGGCACCGGCACCATTCGAGGCAAAGCCTTTGACGTGCACACGACCGCTCATCATGTTTTCGGCGACACCGGTACCGGCACTGCCGTGCACAATCACAGTCGCTTTCTTGTTCATTCCGGCAGCGTAGTAGCCCGCATGGCCATGAATCTCAACCGTGACGGGTTGATCGAGCCCGACTGCTATGCTGTGCGCGCCATCCGGGTTCAGTACCTTGAAATGACGTTGGTCATTAGCTTGCAATTGCTTATGCAGAAATTGATTCACCTCGCGCAGCGGTGTACTGGCGAGGTCGAAGCTCACGCGTTCCATACGTACATCTCCTCCGGCGCTGGCTCGAATACTTTGGCGTTCTTTACATCAGGCAGATGCGCCAACGAGCGAAACTCACTAGCGATAGCGACATAGTATTCGGTCTCAGCGACGACTGCTGGTTTACAAGCGAATGGATCGCGAATCAGTGCCAGCTTGTCAGGGGTGCCCATCAAGAAGGTAAAGAAACCATCCAGTTCTTCAAAGCCAGCGTGCAGTGCAGCCTCGAGATCATCGCCTTCCCGCAAACGCCACTCCAGAAAACGACACGCCGCCTCGGTATCGTTATCGGTATCGAAGTGGATGCCGTGCGGCTCCAGCTTGCGACGCAATCCATACGGGTTCGACAGCGAGCCGTTATGTACCAAACAGAAGTCTTCACCTGCAGTGAACGGGTGTGCACGATCCGGTGTCACCGCCGACTCGGTGGCCATACGAGTATGACCTACTAAATGTGAGCCGGTGAGTGAAGCGAAGTCGTAGCGGTTCGCCACCATCGATGGCGTGCCGATATCCTTGTACAGATCAATGGTCTGACCCGTCGAGAGAATATGCAGCAGCGGGTAATGCTCGTGCAGCCATTTCTTGACGATATTGGGCGAAACTTCGAACGTCAGCACAGCATGGTTGTGCTTGATAACCATTTTCGATGACACACCGAGATGCTCTTTTAATCCGTGCGTCAAGCCATGCCAATCGAAGTCAGCACCAGCCTCGGTCAGACCCGAATACAAACTGAGCTTGCGCGCTGTGCCTTTCAGCGGATCGGCAAACACGGCTAACCCGGCAGAGTCCGGGCCGCGATCGGTCATGCCGATCAGCATAGGCACCATCAATTTGCCGAGTTGTTCTCTGAGTGCTGGCTTTTTCACCAACAGTCCCACGATTCCACACATGATGTTTTCTCCTTGGTCCAGTTCAGAAGAACTGGAGGTACTGATCCACTTCCCAATCAGACACGTGACGCATGTACTCCACCCACTCCATGCGTTTTAGCTCGACAAAGTCGTTCGCTAGTGGTCCGAGTGCGCCCTTGATGACATCATCCTTCTCGAGAGCATTGAGCGCTTCATTCAAGTTCTGTGGCAGCAGTCGAATGCCTTGCTTGCGCAGTTGAGCCGGACTCATCTCGTACAGGCTGTCGACCACCGGCTCACCTGGATCCAGTTTGCGTTCGATACCATCCAGACCCGCAGCGATCACTGCAGCTGTGGACAGATACGGGTTGGCAGAACCATCCGGCAGACGCAATTCAATACGACCGCCTGGCCCACGGATCATGCCGGAGCGGTTGTTGTTGCCGTAGCAGATATAGGCCGGTGCCCAAGTAGCACCTGTCAGTGAGCGACCCACGACCAAACGCTTGTAGCTGTTTACTGTCGGGCAGCACACCGCCGCTAGTGCCGAGGCGTGCGCCAGCAAACCACCCACAAAGTGATAGGCGAGGGTGGAGAGGTCGAGTCCGCGCTTGTCGGATTTATCTTCAAACAGGTTTTTTTTGCCGTTGCCGATGCTCATGTGCATGTGCAAGCCATTACCCGGACGATTACTGAAGGGCTTGGGCATGAACGAGCAGATCAATCCCATCTCGGCCGCGATCTCAGCCGCACCCATTTTGAAAAAGGTGTAATGATCGCAAGACGTCAGTGCGTCGGTGTAGGTGTAGTTGATCTCGAACTGACCGTTGGCATCTTCATGATCGATCTGATAAACATCGATACCCACCGCGCGCAGCGACTCTGCCAGTCGCTCCAGAAACGTGCGCGAGCGCGACAATCCTTTATAGTCGTAGCAGGGTTTGGCTAAGGTGTCGGAGGCTTCACTCGGGACGAGGCGACCCTCGACTTTTCTCAGAAGCGAAAACTCGGGCTCCATCCCGGTATAAAAAATCCAGCCTTTGGCCTTCATGCGCTCCACCTGCGACTTCAGTACGACGCGCGAGCAATAGGGCCAGGGTTCACCATGTACATGGCCATCCGAGGCCATGCGCGCATAGCCCGGCTGCCACGGCACCACACTCAACGTACTCGGGTCACCCACCGCCATGAAGTCGCCATCAGCATTGGGCTTCATGCCCATACCCGATAATGCGAAACCGGCGAAGCCAGCGCCATCAGTGATCACGGTGTCATAGTGCTCGACCGGCACCGATTTCGCTTTGGCCGTACCATGCACATCGACGAACTGCGCCAATACATACTTTACGGCGTGCTCTTTAAGATATTTTTTCGCCTCTGCTGGTTTCATCGTCTTCCCTTTCGTGTGGTCCTAGTAGATGAACCTATTTGTTGCCGCTTGCTTAGAGCCCGGCTCGTGACAACGCATCAAACCCGATCGGACCACCTCCCATGTCACGCGCGATCTCGCACAGCGTCTCCCACATATAGCTAGCGTAGGTACCGTCCAGCCAAACTTGAAAGGCAATGCCTGTCGATGTCTGCAGCGCAGCGACGGTGGCACCAACGCCCACTACGGAAGTAAGCACCAGCGCACCATCATTCGGATCAAGCGTCGCCATGTCAACTGAGCAGGTTTGGCGGAACAGATCGACGGCCTTCGGACCCATGATGATTAGCGCGGCATCGTAGTGCGGCACGGGATAGACATCGGGAGCATTTGTAAGCGCCAATACGCGCGACACCGCATCATTCGACTGATCTGCTTCGATCAGGTATTCAGTCAGGCCGAGGCGAGCGATCAATGCGCCTTCGCTACGGCACCAGCGGTTCGGCTGAGTAGGTGTGCTAATACCTGCCGCATTGAGTGCGGCGGCAGCACCAGCGCCTTTAACGCCAGTACGTGGGCGATGGCTGAGGTCGCCCAGCGCGACCGAATTCAACACATTCGCTTGTTCATCTGAGAACGCAGCGACCACACGCATGTGCTCTATCTCGGTCCAACGCGCGGCGTGTGCAGACTGCACATCGGCGAGTGGGCTAACGCGGGCCGGGGTATTCATGCGGTCTCCTTCTGGCGCTGGTTCTCGGGATCAAAGAACGGTGTTGCGCAGACCTCGGCGCTTACCATGCTGCCGTCGCTCAGGCGAATCTGGAAGCGAGTACCGACATCGCACATCTGCGGTGGCAAGAACGCCAGACCAATATGGTGGCCGAGATTCGGACTCCAGTAGCAGCTAGTCACACGACCGACGATCTCGCCATTTTGAATAATCAGGTGGCACTCGCTTGGCACTGCACCGGTATGCATTGTGGGAAGTTGAAAGCCTGCCAGCTTGCGTTTGAGCGGCAGCTCGCGCACGATTTTCAGTGAGCGCTGACCGATGAAGAAGGGCTTATCCATCTTCACCGCCCACTCCATCGAAACTTCAAATGGGTGCGTCAGCCCATCGGTATCCTGACTGACGATCAGATGACCTTTTTCTAGTCGCAGCAAACGCTGTGCCTCAACCCCAAACGGGCCAATGCCATAGGGCTTGCCGGCTTCCATCAATGCATCCCACAGCGTTGCACCGTACTCGGCGGGTGCATGAATCTCATAGCCCCACTCACCGACGAAACCGACTCGCATAATGCGCGCAGGCATACCTGCGATGATTCCTTGGCGGACCGCGAGGTAAGGGAAAGCCGCTGACGATAGATCAACATCACACAGCGGACCAAGCACCGCACGTGAATCCGGGCCGGCCAGGTTAACTGAAGAATAGGATCCGGTGAGATTGATGATGCCGCATTGCAGACCCCACTCCGCATTCAGGCGCGACATTTCGCGGTACACGTTGGCGGCACCCGAGGTGGTAGTGGTGAAGTAGTAAATATTTTGCTCGAGATGCGCGATCACGCCCTCGTCGGTGACTACGCCCGATTCATCGCACATGATCGCGTAGCGAGTACCACCGACTTTCAGCAGATCAATGCGTGCGGTGTATACACGATTCAGGAACTCAGCAGCTTGCGGACCACGTACCTCGATTTTGCCCAACGTGCCCACATCAATCAGCGCGACCTTGCTGCGCACCCGACGCACTTCGTCGTGAATACAGTCAGTGCGTGATTTACCCTGTTGCGCGTAATACTCCGGTCGTTCCCACACGCCAGCCGGCATGAACACGGCGCCTAGCCCCGCGTGGCGACCCTGCAACGGGCTGTGTCTTTGTGGATGAAAACCGCGACCAGCCAGATGTGACATCGGCACCGGATGGAAAAACGGTCGAGCAGTAGTCGTGCCAACTTGCTCAGGTGACTTGCCAAGCAGGCGCGCCAGAATGCGAAGCGCGGTCATATTCGAATGCTTGCCCTGACTTGGGCCCATGCCAACGGTCGAGTAGCGCTTCAGCAGCTCGATATTGTCGTAACCTTCCTGCACCGCATTCGCAAAATCTTTCAGCTGCAAATCTTCATCGAAGTCGACGAAGTTTTTAGCTTGTGGATGCTCGACCACAGGCCACGGATAACTTGGAACGCTATCGTCAGTTGGTGCTGCCAGTATGGTCAGCGGCACACCGAGCGCGAATGAGGCGGCCGAAGTACCTGCGCGTGCGCCATCGGCAATTCGCGCGTCAAAACCATATAGGCCATTAACGCGTCCGCAGGCATAAACGCCTTCAGGCAGGTTGGCGGGTACGAATTGTTGTGTGCGTTCGTCGAAGCGCATCTTGGCACCGCTCTGATAGAGCAAGTTAGCGGCGGGTGCCCAGCCAGTACTCATTGCCACGCCATCGCAATCAAAACGAAGCGCTGTCGCAGTATCAGCAACGCCATTGCGCAAACGGCATATCGTGACCGCGCCAAGTTCGCCGCGGTCATCCGCGTGTGCTTCATACACTCCGCTACTCAGCAGACACTCGATACCGCGCTCGCGCAACGCATTGACCGAAGCAGAGGCGGGTACGTTGTCACGCAAGTCGGCAATCGCCAGTACTTGTACACCGGCTGCCAGCAGATCCAGCGCCAGCCGGTAGCCATCTTCATTTGCTGCTGAAATCACCACGCGTCGCGCTGGCCGTACTGCATAGCGGTAAATCAGGCGCTGCATTGCCGAGCCAAGCATTACACCCGGTAAGTCGTTGTTACGGAATACAGTTGGCTGCTCGTAGGCACCGCCGGCGACGATAGTCGCTTTTGCGCGCAGCTTCACCATTTTGTCGGCATCAATCAGTGGTATCCATTGATCGGCATACCAGCCCGCTGCAGTGGTCGACTCGAGAATTCGAATCTGCGCATGCTGGCGTGCTCGCTGCAGCAATGCATGAGTCTGATCGCGCCGTGTGTTGTCAGCACCAAGCTGATACATGCCCGATCCACCAGCGTGAGCATTTTCATCCACCAGCACCACACTAGCGCCGGCGTTAGCAGCGGCTAGGGCCGCCCTCAGACCAGAGGGTCCGGCACCAATGACGAGTACGTCGCAGAAGTCATAGCGCTTCGCAGTTCTGATATGCGGCGTGTTTAAATCCAGGCGACCGAGGCCGGTGATGTTTCGGAACATGCGCTCCCAAAGCGGAAACCAGCGTTTGTTGTGAAATGCCTTGTAGTAAAAGCCGACTGGTAAAAACGCTGAAAGCTTATCGAGGAAGCGCACGCGATCGCTTTGTACGCCACCCCAAGTATTTACTGCAGACAGATCCATACCTGCGTGCACCGGTATGACATCGCCGCGTACATTCAGGCGTTGTCCGTCCTGGACCATGATGTTGACATCATGATTCGCCATCGACAAAATGCCGCGCGGCCGGTGGTACTTGAAACTGCGACCAAGTGTGCGGGTACCCGCAGCCCAGAGCGCGCTGCTGATAGCGTCACCCTCGAAGGCAACATACTCACGGCCCTCGAAGCGAATTTTTATTTTGTGCGAGCGGTTGATCCACTCATCGGGCAT
The DNA here is from genome assembly GCA_005800405.1 of Burkholderiales bacterium. Classification (GTDB taxonomy): domain Bacteria; phylum Pseudomonadota; class Gammaproteobacteria; order Burkholderiales; family Burkholderiaceae_D; genus Pernthalerella. The sequence goes on along the minus strand of SYFN01000067.1, from coordinate 4,528 downwards.
GACAGGCAGGCGGCTCATGGCTCGGCTCCCGGCAACCAAGTGCGTAGAACAAGGTCGGCGCTGGTATCGCGCTCGGCGATAAACCAGGTATTCGAGGGCGTGTGGCACCACCACTCACGCTTTATGCCGGGTGCGCCGTTGCGATTAAATACGTAATCAGACCATTCATCATCAGTACAGGTATTCGGGTCGGGACTGACGCGTGCCTCACCCCAATAAATAAACTCGGAGATCGCGCGTGGACCGTTGATAGGGCAGGGCATTATCTTCATCTCAGTGCCCCACGCTCGCTGCGCCTTTTTCGCCGGTCAGCGAATAATTGCGGAAGCGATCCAAAGAAAATCCGGTAATCAATTCATGCGGTTTATCGTTGGCGACCGTCCATGCCATGGTCTTGCCGCACACTGGGGTAGCTTTGAAGCCCCAGGTACCCCAGCCCGCATCCAGATAAAAGCCTTCGACCTCGGTTTTGCCCATCAGTGGAGCGAAGTCGGGCGTCATATCGGCCATGCCCGACCACTGACGGTTCACCTTCACATGCGATAGGAAGGGGAACATGTCGAGCATGTGCGCTGACAAGGTCTCGGTGAAGTCTAGCGTCGAGCGCGTTGAGTGCACCTCATAGGGGTCTAGCGAAGCGCCCATCACCAATTCGCCGCGCGCGCTCTGGCTGATATAAATGTGCAAGCTACCAGAGACAAAAATCTTATCCAGCCACGGCTTGATTGGCTCGCTCACCATCGCCTGCAACGGATGAATATAGAGCGGGGTGCGGATGCCGACCATATCAGTCACACGAGGCGTAAAACCGGCCACCGCACACAGCACCTTGCTGGTCTTGATGGTGCCTCGGGTTGTTTGGACTCCGACCACTTTGCCACCCACCACGTCAATGCCGGTGACCGCAGTTTGCTGGTGAATTTCAACACCACGATTGCATGCACCGCGGCCATAGCCCCAGGCCACTGCATCGTGCCGGGCGATCGCGCCGGGCGCGTGATACAGGGCACCGAGTATGGGCGCATGACCACCGCAGTTGATGTCAATCGACGGGCAGGCACGTTTGACGAAATCCGGTCCTACCAACTCGGATTCAACACCGTAGTGTTTATTCACCTCGGCGCGCCAGCGCATGGTACGAACCGCCGAATCTGTGTGCGCCAGGGTGAAGTGGCCACGGGTCGAGTAAAACAGATTCAGATCGAAGTCTTCCGCCAGGTCCTGCCACAGCTGTACCGAGGCGTCGTAAAACTTTACACCCTCGGGCGTCAGGTAGTTGGAGCGGATGATGGTGGTATTCCGGCCAGTGTTACCGCCACCGATATAGTCCTTCTCCAGTACCGCGACACGCTTGATACCGTAGTCGCGCGCCAGGTAATAGGCAGCGGCGAGTCCGTGACCTCCGGCGCCGATAATGACCACGTCGTACTCCGACTGAAGGTCGGTGGTCGTGGAGAACATCCTTGGCTCGGGGTGCGAGCGGCTGAGGCCAAATCGAAGCAGTCGCCAGGGCATAAAGAAAATATCTTTTCGGTTGGTAGCGCTCCGCTTTGACAGCGGGACTTTGTTTCTTCACAATAAACAATTATTCTTATATCTCACTTTTTTCGATGGGTCAACCTAATAAATTGGGGAATCATGGTCAATAGGCGTGCAGTACCCCCGGCGGCGCCCGCCGCCAATGAAGAGGCGGTTGGTGGCGAGGGTTTGGCGGTAGCGCGCTACCTCGGCGCCGCGCTGCGTGAGAAGCGGCTGGCCCATGGGCTGACGATTGCTGAGGTATCAACGCTGGCGGGTATCTCGCGCGGGATGCTGTCCAAGATTGAGAATGGGCAGTGCGCTACCAGCCTGGATACCTTGCACAGATTGGCGCGCTCACTCGGGATTTCGCTCTCGGCCTTGTTTCGCGATGTGGATGTAATCGAGGGTAATGCGCAGCTGGTGCGCGCCGGCGAGGGCATGGAGGTCGTGCGGCGCGGCACCCGCTCCGGCCACACTTACCGTTTGCTGGCCTACGACCAAGGCCCGGAAAAACTTTTCGAGCCTTTTCTAATCAGTCTTGACGATGCTTCAGAGGTGTTTCCGACCTTCCAGCATACCGGCACCGAGCTGATTTATATGCTGCAGGGACGCATGACCTACCGCCACGGCAATGAGACCTACGAGATTGGTCCCGGCGATACACTCACGTTTCGCGGGGACGTACCACATGGCCCCGAGGTTCTGAGCGAGACACCGACCCTGTTTTTGGCAATCATCATCTATGGCAGGGGGCGCGAGTGAGTGGCGGCGGCGTAGTGATCGAGCAGGCCAGCAGCACCGACATTCCGGAACTGGTCGGATTACTAGTTGCACTGTTTAGCATTGAGCAGGACTTCAAGCCTGATACTGAGCGCCAAATACGCGGTTTGGCGGGGGTGTTGGCCAGCCCGAACGCCTGCATCATGGTGGCTCGTACATCGCAAGGAGAAGCGATCGCGATGTGCTCAGCGCAGTTAGTGTTTTCAACGGCAGAGGGTGCGCACTCAGCATGGATCGAGGATATGGTGGTGCATCAGGCTTGGCGCAGGCGCGGCATTGGCCGTCAGGTGCTGCAGGCCGTGCTGGCGCGGGCCAGCGAGCGTGGCGCTACACGCGCGCAGTTGCTGGCGGACTTGGACAATCAACCGGCGCTTGATTACTACCAGCACCTCGGCTGGCAAGGGACGCAACTGGTCGCGCGCCGCTTGAGTCTCCAACTGCATGCGCCAAACGCTTATTAGCGAGCGCTGGTTACTAATTGCTAACGAAAAAGCAAGCAGATAAAACTACTCGCCATCGAGCGTGATAAATGCATTGAGTTCGGCAAGTGCCTTGGCCCGGCTCAACGCTGCAGTGACCATTGCCTCAATGGTGACTTTGCCAGCGCAAAAATCCGCGGCAGCTTTGGCTGCTGTCAGATTATCAAGGTCGATCTCCGGTTGTTTTGCATAAGCAGATGGTGCAACCAAGAGCGTCGCTGCGAAGAGACTGGCAGCAGTTCTTGAGAAGCTTTTCTTGTGAATGATGTTTTCCTGAGTTTTTGTCGAGCCAACTGCGACCCATGGAGAATTTTGTTGGGAGGAGGGTAGGATGTCTGTCCTCATTGTTGGGGACATGGCGACCATGTACGACTTCCCATCGGCATCCATAGCCAAGCGGGGTGGAGGGGGGTAAAGCCCGGCAATATGGCAGACCGCCGATTGTTGACATTGGAATGGCAAGACATCATGCTGATCAGTATGGTCAGTATGATTTAGTTGCTTAGTTCTCACCCCTTTCCTTCCTTCTTGTAGGCAAGCGCATGATTCGCCAGACCAACGCCGTTGCATTCCGACAAAATTTGGGCGAAATGCTCAATCAGGTTCAGTGCCGTCGTGACTCAGTGGTCATTAACAAAGACGGAAAGCCCGTGGCCGCCGTGGTCGACGCACGGCTTTTCGAGCGCATTCGCCGGATGCAAGCGCGCTTTGAATCATTGTGTGAGCCCTTGGAGTCGGGATTTGCGGCAATCGATGAGGTAGAGGGCATGGCCGAGATTGATAAGGCGATAAAGCAAGACCGTGCACAGCAAAAGAAGAAATCCAAGTCTCGCTGACTAACCATCCCGGCTTATCCAATTGCGCGTTGTTCTTGATGCGAATATGCTGCTGTCCGGCTTAGCCTAGCCGAGGAACTTACCCGGGCGCATTCTGAAGCAGTGGTACCAAGGTTCACTTGAGGTGGTGTTGTCGAACTTTATTCTTGATGAATTGCGCAGAGTTTTGCCGCGCCTTTCAAACCGACCTGGGCTCTCACCAGCAGAAATAGATGATCTGGTAGATATCCTATCGCTTCAAGCCGAGTTGGTCGAACCTGCAGCACTTTTGAATGATCAATGCCGCGATGTGGATGACTTGCCGGTCTTGGGAACACTCATCGCTGCTCTTGAGCGCGACCAGGCAGAATGTTTGGTCTCGGGCGATAAGGACTTGCTAGAGCTATCTGAGCGATACCAAATTATGAGCGTAGCGCAATTTTGTGAGCGCTACGGAATATAGCGAAGCCAGGTTATAGCTGTCCGGGGTGATGACGCTAATGCAATCACTTAGGATTCTCGATGCGAATAAATTCAGGCGATAACCACTTCCAACAGGTAAGGCCGCTCAGCCTGCAGTGCGGCTTGCAAAGCGGATTTCAACTGCTGCGGGTCTTCAACGCGAGAGGCCTTTAGCCCTTGTGCCTCGGAGAGAAGAACGAAGTTGATACCGAGTAGGTCTGTACCCACGGGTTTTTAATTGTCTTTATATTTCGTGGTTTCAAGTACGAAGTGCAACACGGTTTAGAGATTCATGAAACACCTGATGCGGGGTTTTAAATCCCAATCGTTGTCTGGGGCGGTGATTCAATCGATCTTCGATCATTTTAAGCTCTGCATCAGTAACCGTAGATAAGTGACGCTTTTTAGGAATGTATTGCCGTAATAAGCCGTTGTAGTTTTCATTGGATCCACGCTGCCAGCTGGCAAAGG
>SYFN01000066.1 GCA_005800405.1 Burkholderiales bacterium | reverse complement strand
TTCTCTGGGTATTTTCTGACTGGAATAACCAGTCATCCCCGCTGCGACCGTATCTATGATCAATAGCGATTGATTTTTTCCATTCCACACTTGTCTCAAACTCATTTCTGAAACTCGTATGCATCAAATGAATTGAATTCGGATTATTTTTTCCATTGAGATATGAATTGAATTCAGAAAACTCGATTGGCAATTTATCCATTTTCAATACTGCAGTATTTTGGCTAATTGATCCCATGTCGTTCGGGTTAATTGAATCCCCCATATGCTCAGAAACCAACATATCAGCCAGTAACTCTATTTGTATCTGTCTTCTGTATTGAACAGTGTGTGCCGATTGTACAAACGGTGTTACGACGCTATCACTTACTCGCGCAAACACTTTGGGCATGGATATCCTGCGCCTAACCTTGACAAAAATCTGCCCTGGCTGGTGGCCAGACTCGTCAGGTAACGTCCCAATAATGCCATTTCGAGGAGGAATACGCATGATCGCTTGATTATCTATTTCTGCGATGCTGGCAGAAAAATCTGACTGGGATAGAGGGGTAGAACTGCTCAGACTCGTAACAGAGGTCGCTGAGCTTAGCGTCGTAGAAGGCCCGGTCGTAGTTGTCGTTGTCACCGTGGTTGATTCTTGAGAATTCTCAGTCTTCTCCGCTGGACGATGTGTCAGTGGCTTGTCCAAATCACGCCGGCTTTCAAGATGCCTGGGCGTTGGTTGCTCTTTGCGCGGCGATCCAAATGCACGAAACGCATCAGCTACCGAATCTGCCATCTTGATGATCTCGTCTTTGCCTGGGCTTTAAAGCATATTCTCAACGGCATTGCGCGTCTGATCCGCGCGAGGTGATCTGGGTGATTTTGGATTTTGTACCACCTCAAGAAGCTGAAGGCGTGGTATCGGCTTGATACCCCTGGGTGATATTGGCATAGGCGTTGTTTGATTTTTTGTTACTTCAGAAAAGATTACTTCTAATTTTATCGCTACGGGTTTTGACACCATGGCAGGCTTTTTAGTCGTTTCTTTGCCTGAGGCTGATCCCTCATTATCTTCGCCACGTTTTTCATTCATATTGGATGAAGTATTCAGGCTGGCATAATTTTCCTGCTTTGAATTCTGCGCCGAGTGGTCTTCGTGGTTCTCTTGCTGGCTTTGTTGAAAAGAATTCCTTGCAGTAGTTGACGATGTCGCTTGCATGTTCAGTAGGTTCCTTAATGGCCGTTTTTATTTGCCCCAAAGGTGATGCTCGTAAGCAGCTTTGGGATACGCGCGAGCTTGGTAACCTTTCTCTGCTGATAGTCCTCGAAATTTTTTGGATTCCTACTCAAAATCTGTGGTTTACGGTGAAAAACTCAAGATTTGCGTCGTTGTCGTTAGAAAAATCCAGTGCTTTCGTCTATTTACAATCATAAAATTTTGGATCTATGACCGTTTATGAAAAATCTCTGCTGCTTTTTTTAATTTCAACTAGCAACTCAGAAAGGTCTACTAACCGTTTAGCGATCAAATGATGCACATTGTTTTCTTTCTGCCATATTCCGAAGACGCCCAGCAATCCGGCATTCAATAGCTCTTTTCGCTGTTGACTGACCAAGCTTGGCCAAACGATCACATTGATGACGCCAGTTTCATCTTCCAGCGTCACAAATACGGTTCCCTTGGCAGTCGCTGGCCGCTGGCGCAAGGTGACGATCCCGCAGGCGCGTGCAAACTGACCTTGTGTAAACGTGTCGAGGGTTGACGCAGGCAAGAATCGCTTCGCTGAAAGATGCTGGCGCAAGAAGCTCAGCGGATGTTGACCTAAACTCAGATTCAGCATTCGGTAGTCATTAACAACTTCCTGCATATCTGTCGGCTCAGGCAAGGTAATGCGATCGATAGCGGGTGGTGCCACTTTCAGCAAAGCCTTGCCCGGTGTGGCTACGGAGGCATGCCACAGCGCTTCATGACGATGACCCGCCAGGTTACTCAGCGCATTGGCTGCCGCCAGCGCCTGCATGTCAGTCGAGGATAGATTGGCTCTCAGCGCCAGATCTGGCAGATCATGAAACGGTTTGATGGCGCGCGCCTCTTCGATACGCCATCCGACTTCTTGCGATAGTCCGCGAATCAGATTCAATCCGAGCCGGACAGCTGGCCGTACTGCCTGACTGATTTCAAGTCTCGCTTGCCAATCGCTGTGGACAATATCAACTGCGCGTACTTCAACGCCGTGTCGCCTTGCATCCTGCACGAGTTGCGAAGGCGTATAGAAACCCATGGGCTGGCTGTTGAGTAAAGCTGTCAGAAAAGCTGCTGGATGATGACATTTCAGCCAGGCGCTGGCATAGGCGAGCAGTGCAAAGCTTGCTGCGTGACTTTCAGGAAAACCATACTCAGCAAAGCCCTGTATCTGGCTATAAATGGATTCGGCAAATTCGGCGGTGTAGCCGCGCGCCCGCATGCCTTGTATCAAACAGTCATGAAAATTTTCCAGGCCACCTTTGCGCTTCCACGCTGCCATTGCACGACGCAGCTGATCGGCTTCCCCTGCAGAAAAACCGGCGGCAAGCATGGCGATCTGCATCACCTGCTCCTGAAAAATAGGTACTCCCAAGGTACGCGAAAGTGCTACCTCCATGTCAGCGCTTGGATACGTTATCGCTTCAAGGCCTTGCCGGCGGCGCAAATAAGGATGGATCATCCCGCCTTGTATCGGCCCGGGCCGTATGATGGCCACCTCAATCACCAGATCGTAAAATGTGCGTGGCTGCAGACGAGGCAACATGCTCATTTGTGCGCGGCTCTCGATCTGGAACACGCCCACCGTATCGGCCTTGCTAATCATCGCGTAAGTTGCGGCATCTTCAGCGGGAATGTCCTGCAACTCGAAAGGCTCTCCCAGCTGCGCTGATATCAGCTCGAAACTTCGACGCAACGCGGATAGCATACCCAGTGCGAGGATATCGATTTTCAGCAGACCCAAAGCATCGAGATCATCCTTGTCCCACTGCACGACACTACGTCCTGCCATCGTGGCTTTTTCGATAGGAACCAGTCGGGAGAGCTTGTCACGTGCAATGACAAATCCACCCGGGTGTTGTGATAAATGGCGAGGAAAGCCTATCAGATCAGCAGCAATTTTCTGCCATGATTGCGCTATGGCAGATGCCGAATCCATACCGCATTCAGTAAAAATATCTTCCAATCCGCTTTCACTATCCCATCGGCGATAGGATTGCGCCAGTCGATTGACGATAGATAAATCTACACCCAAGGCCTTGCCTGCATCGCGTAGCGCACTGCGTCCCCGGTAGCTGATGACAACGCCGGTCAGTGCAGCGCGCTGACGACCGTATTTTTCATAAATATATTGGATAACTTCTTCTCGCCGCTGATGTTCGAAATCGACATCGATATCGGGCGGCTCGTTACGTTCTTTTGAGATGAAGCGTTCAAACAGCAGGCTGCTTCGGGCGGGATCGACTTCGGTAATACCCAGGCAGTAGCAGACAGCCGAGTTGGCTGCAGAGCCACGCCCTTGACACAGAATATGGCGATGTCGAGCGAAACTGACGATGTCATACACCGTCAGGAAATAAGGCTCATAGGACAATTCTGCAATCAGTGCAAGTTCGTGTTCGATCTGCTGCTGTACGTTAGCCGGTATGCCTGATGGAAAACGGCGGTGTGCGCCGGCCCAGGTTTGTTCATGCAGATAGCTGGTCGGTGTCTGCCCCTGAGGTACAAGCTCGTCCGGGTATTCATAGCGCAGTGTATCGAGAGAGAACTGACACTGGGCTGCAATCAGCGTGGTTGCGTGCAAGGTTTCGTGGGGATAAATATTGGCCAGCCGCAGTCGTGAACGCAAATGCTGTTCTGCATTCGGAAACAATGCATGACCGCATTGCGCTACAGGCTTGCCAAGCCGGATGGCGGCAAGTACGTCTTGCAAGGGCTTGCGTGAACGAATATGCATGCAGACGTCACCGGTGGCCACAACGCTAAGTGAATGCATGGCAGATGTTTGTATCACGATCCGCTTGTGCTGTTCATCTTGCCCCCGATAGAGCAAACTGAGAGCGAGGTACGCACGCGTGCCAAAAGTAGATTTCAGCCATTTAGCCTGACGATGTAATTTGGCTGCGCTGATGCCATAGTCGGGCGCCAGCAGTAAAAGACAATCGGGTAAGTTACGCAGATGATGATACTGATCCTCAGGGTGAGTGAAGTCAGTGAGTCTCAGGTAGTAATTCCCCTTCTCTGCCCTGCTTCGTGCCAGCGTGATCAGTTCGCACAGGTTGCCGTAGCCGTCACGATTCATCACCAATGCGATCAGGGTCAGGTAATCACTCTCTTCAGTATGCAAGCGAAACTGACTACCCATAATCAGTGATAGCGGGTGTCGTCTTGCCTCGACATGGGCGCGTACAACACCGGCCAGCGAGCACTCATCCGTAATGGCGAGTGCGCTATAGCCTAGCGCTGCTGCCCGTGCGACCAGCTGTTCAGGGTGTGAAGCACCGCGCAAAAAACTGAAGTTGGATACGCACTGGAGTTCGGCATAGGCCGGTAGGGAAGAAGTAGTGGGCATCATCGCTCATGCAAATAGGCCGTGCAAAAACCACCGTGCCTGATCGACATCGCGCTCACGGTAAATCCAGTAATACGCGCCCTCCTCGCCCTGTGCGACAAAGTAATCGCGCATCGCTAGATCACCGTCCCACCACCCTGCTTCAATGCGTTCAGGTCCACTGAGCAGATGCAGTGCGGAACCATAAAAAGGTCGATGTCCACGCAATGTCAGCGCCAGTGGCTGCTCCAGCAACCAGAAGGGACGTTCAGCAAATCGCCCCCTTGTATCAGCCAGTATATTTTGGTGTGCGTGACTGCTTATTTGCCATTGATTGGCGACTTCAGGGCGATGATCTGATGCCAGTGCAGGCAGGCATATCGCCTCTGGCCCAAGCCGCGCCATGAGCAGCTCGAGCAGCCGGCGGTAATCTGCCGGTGTGCCACCAGGTTCAGGAAACAGCTGCGCTGTCGGCGGCGCAAATGTAGCAAGCTGACTGGCTTTCAGCCGCAAGACGGTGACGGGCGCCTCGAGCAATCGATGGTTGAGTCTTTCTTTCATCAGGCGCAGTAAATGCGCTTCCTGCCATGCAGGTTCTGCGAGCGTGATCTCAATGTCAGTCGAAGCAAGTCGACAGCGCCCGCGCTCATATTCCAGTGTCAGCACCAGCGCAGACACAGCGCGTTGTCGCGCCACCAGCCAGCCTGTCATTTGTACCACCAGATGATGGGCAGCCAACAGCAGCTGCTCTGCCTGTTCTGTCGGATAAGCAAATTCGAGGAAGGCAGCAAAGGTCTCCGGCGCCTGTATCCATTCAAATAATTCAGGGGCTTCGCCATATGCGCGGTCAAGTTGATCCTGCAAGGCAGGATCGGTACGGCGCTTCAAGCCTGCGCGCGGTAAACGACGCAAATCAGCGAGCGTACTGCAGCCTATGCCCGTCAGCCAGGGCTCGTATCGCTCTGCGGTGGAAAGCAATCTAACCGGCAAGGTATCCAGACGTCGCCGCATACTCTCGATACGGATGACGCGTATCGCGCGTCCTCCCCGATGCGCGAATAGCCAGGCTGCCTGTGCGACAGGCGCCATACCAAGACGCAGTGAAAAACCCAGCGCCTGCACACTGCCGCGCACGCGATGGCATAAATGCCGCCGCCCCCCAAATGCGGAAAGACTCGCACTGACATCCATCAGCAAAGTGTCTGCATCGGCGATGGTTACTTCAGGCGTGTATTGCAGCAGGGCCAGGGCGACTGCATCGCGTGCAATGTTCTCTCGCATCACATCACGCGCTTGCAATACGAGCTCAGGCGCCAATACCTGCGCACTGGTCGCACGCATGCCTGCACGAATGCCGTGCCGCGCTGCAAGTCGTGAAACTGCCACGACCTGCGCCCGGTCGACGATAGCAACCGGCAACGGCTCAGACCAGCGCGGCCGCAACGATTGAAGGGGCAGGAGTGGTAGATAAACGGCGATCCAGCAACGCATGATGAGTTTCATCGGTAAAAAATGACCTATCGCCATAGAGCAAAGACCAAGGCAATAGCAAGGGTGTGGCGCAAGGCGGACCGCGTCGCTTGAGAACATCGATCTGCAAGCCCTGCCCCCTTGCTTGCAATGCGAGACGCAACGAGACTGGCGAAGGCACATCCGCCAGCGACAAAGGTCGCAACAGCCAACACACTATGTTGGATGCCTGTGCGGCAAGTTGCAGGCGACGTATGGCTTCATTGCGTAAACTTCCTTGCCAAAGCAGTAGCGCACCGCAGCTACCATTACGTAATATTTGCTCGGCACTCCACAGTAGATCAGCGTGACGCTGGGTCCGTATCCATAACAGACGCTCGGGTGCCAGGCCCCAATCAATCCAGGTCGCCACCTGTGGTGCGTGAGGTGGTTGAAGCAAAGCAATGCGGCCCACCACCCGTCGCAGCGCTGGCTGCAGCAATCGCATCTCGCCGATGCCGGCTTGCCGTATCAGCAATTCGGTCAATCCACGGTGCGGCCAGCCCTGATTCGGTAATTCCTTGTCGAGTGCTGGCCACCCGCTGGGTGTCACCGACACGCCGGCCACAGCCATATGCCCGGCACGCCAGACATTGTGCGCAATGCCGTGCGGCAGGGAGAGCGAAGGCATCTCACCCGCAGAGCCGGAAAGCGGTAATGTACTCATATTGCTTTTATGAAAACTAGCTGAGGTGAAGTTCGGTGAACATTTATACTGTACAAATATACAGTATAAATTGCATGCAGGAAGTGTGAAGGAGCAATGAATTTTTCAATGTCTTATTACAAAAAAAACCGGACTTTTGATCCGGCTTTATAGAGGAGCAACAGGGGTACAGCAGAAAATTAGGGTTGGATACAGCCTATCTGCGAAACGGCGCCATTTTGCAAAACGATGGGCGCCTTGCAAAAGATAGGCATTTGATTAACGCCTCTTATCCAGTTTGGCAAACAAACCTACTCAGGCATGCATCTGAAAACTGTCATCGCCCAATCCTGAGAGTGGCGCTGGGGTGGGCACTGCCTGGCTGACAAAACCTTGCCAGGATCGAGTGATCTTGAGGAAATTCTTCAGAGTGAACTGCAAGTCATTGAGCATCAAGCCTTCCAGGCAAAGCTCGCTGCTGATAATGAGCGCTCCCTGGGGACCGCCGAGCCCGATTTTTATGCCGCCAGTATCACGCCACATCAAGTTATAACACAGCAGTGCTTCATAAATCGCGCGCTGATTGGTATCGTTGGCACTGTCAAGTTCTGCGGAAAACACCATGCGCGCAGGGTCTTCCGTCGCTTCGATAATGACAATCGTTTCATCAGAAAACTGTATGGCCCAGCTGGGCTCTTCAGTCTGCACGATGGCGTCAATGTCCTGCATATTGGGGCCAAGCTCCTGAATCAACTGCTGGATTTATTCGATAGTGGTGGCCATGAATATCCTCAAATAAAAATAAAGGTCACGGAATACTGATTCGGCGTTTATTCGCTGATACTGGAATAGTCCGGATTTCGGGATGTCACAATGGCCTGAGCCTGTGTTTGCAATTGCTGTATTTTTATCAGTGATGCGGTGAGACGTTCAGCTTTGGCAGCATCGCCATAATTAATTTTCAAACTGCCTGTACTGGCAGCGGATTGCGTTTCTTTGGATTCTGCAAAGCTAGTTGCAGCAGTAGATACTGCGCTGCTCATACCACCAATCGTATTAGGTCCCATCATTTCTATCCCTGTTGAATGAATTTGATTTGATTGCTCAGGCACCCAGATGCAGCATATCCATCGGGCCTGGAAGATTGGCTGCCGGCTGATCATTCTCGCCTGTCACATACACACTCCATACTTGTGCGATGCTGACAAAATTGGATAAAACAGTTTGCAGCTCGTTGAGCGACAGATCAGATACAAAAAGTTCATATTGCAAAACAAGCTCACCTCCAGGACCTGAAAGTGCCATGTTGACGCCGCCCGTATCTTTCCAAAGCAAGTTATAACAAAGCAACGTCTCATACACAGACAGCTGCATGGATTCCGAGGGAACGCCCAGCATGGAGGTAAGTACGACACGCTCTGGCTTTTCAGCCCATTCCAGCGTGATAATGGACTGATCATCGAACTGAATAGCCCAGTTTTTTTCTTCACTCTGAACGACAGCTTCTATCTCGGGCATACTGGGCCCGATTTCTTCCATCATGATCTGCATGAACTCCAAATGACTGGCCATGCCTGCTCCTCTCTAAAAATGTGATGCACGGACGAGATTTTGGAGATATGTGAATTACAGCAACAAATAGTTCCCGGAATACGGTACGTGAAGATGGGCAGATTTTTTCCTGCCAGACGCCGGTGCATACTTTTAACCAGCAAGGATGCTTGCTGGTGGGCTGCCTGCGCACGCGGCGGGACGGATCTGCCCGTGGCTGACCAAGGGCAGCTGGCACAGTCTCCCAGCGCAAAGATGTCCGGATCCGTGATGGATTGCAAGGTGGGTGAGACAATCACTTGTCCCAGAGAATTGGTAGGTAAACCTACGCGCCCCAGAACGGCCGGTACTTTGATGCCACCGGCCCAGACCGTCAGATCACTGGGCAGCTCCCTACCGCTGGCGGTGAGTACGGCGTTACTACGCAGCGCGATCACTTTGTCGCCCGTGAGCACCTGAATATCGAGTGCCTGTAACAAACGCGTCGTTTCAGTGGCAATCCGCTCGGGTAAAGGTGGCAGGATGCGGGGGCCTGCTTCCACCAGAGTGATCTGAATATCACGACGTGGGTCAAGCTGATGGAGCCCATAGGCAGCCAGTACGTGTGCCGTGTTGCGTAGCTCAGCGGCGAGCTCGACGCCGTTTGCGCCACCACCAATAATGACCAGATTCACCTTGCTGACTGAGGCGTCTTTTGATTCGTTAAGTCGCATTTGTGCGCGCATGCAGGCCGCGAGAATACGCTTCCGCACATGCTCTGCCTAGCTTCCGGTATCAATGGCCATCGCATGGTCAGCCGCGCCCGGCACGCCAAAAAAGTTAGTCACGCTGCCAATCGCCAGAATCAAGGTGTCGTAGGGTATGTGCCTCTCCGGCAGAATGGGATGGCGCTCATCGTCCATAACCGCACCGACAACGAGCTGGCGGTCGGCACGGTCGAGGTCGAGCATCTCCCCTTGCTGAAATTCGAAATGATGCCAGCGCGCTTGAGCGATGTACTCGAGCTGGTGCGTATGAGGATCCATACTGCCCGCTGCCACTTCATGCAGCAAAGGCTTCCAAAGGTGCGTAGCAGCGCTATCGACCAGGACAATCTGAGTGTGGCCCTGCTTGCCGAGCTGGTCGCCCAGACGAGTGACCAGCTCAAGACCACCTGCACCACCCCCCCACCACGACGATGCGATGTGGCCGGGTACGAGAGGATGATTGGAGTACTGGCAAGGGATGGGTCGTAGTTTCCATGAGTATTCTGGTAAGACCTCGCATGACTGCGTCCATGAGCAAGCTCATTTTTATCGAGCTGATATTTTACCTTCAAGAAAAAGTGTCTAGCTTCTGTCATGTTTTTTGACATGACATGCGAACCCTTGCAGGCCTTGCATTGTCCACTTGTCAGGCACCGCCCAATGAAACAGGGAGAAAAGACATGACAGGTCTAGACAAAGAATTGAGTGTAGGTGAACGGGAAAATTTCATGCACGGCCTGCTCGCTTTCACAAAGGAGCATAAGGCAGCGCATTGGCTGGGTACTTTGGATGAATTTCTAGACAAAGTATTACCCACCGACCCTCAGGGCATTGTGCGGACCTCGCATCAATATCTCTGGGACATGATCCGCTGGACCCGGCATGACCAATGTGATGGGCAGCTGTCGACGGGATTATTCGCCGATGAACTTTTCGGTTTGGATGAATCGATTGAGCGTGTTGTTGACTATTTCAGGGCAGCTGCCGCCGGTTCCGAAGTCGGCCGTCGCCTGCTCCTGCTGCTTGGACCGCCATCAGGTGGCAAGTCGACGCTCGTCATTTTGCTCAAACGTGGCCTCGAAGAATACAGCTACACCAACGCCGGTGCGCTTTACGGCATCAAGGGATGTCCGGTTCATGAATCGCCCCTGCACTTGATACCCCATATCCTGCGCCCGAGTTTCTGTGAAACCTATGGGGTCGACATCAGTGGTGAGATTTGTCCCTACTGCCGGATGCGCTTGGACCAGGAATTTCAGGAAAATTTTCTGAAAATGCCAGTGGAGAGAATTTTTATCTCAGAAGCCGGTCGCAGCGGTATTGGTACGTATGCACCGCATGATCCGACCACAGCCGATCTGGCTGATCTGTTCGGATCTGCGGATTTGTCGAAAGTCGCCGAATTCGGTGATGAAGGCGATCCGCGCGCCTGGTCATGGTCAGGCGCCGTGTACGCAGCGAGTCGCGGCATGCTGGAGATGATTGAAATTCTGAAGGTCAAACGCGAGTTCTTGTATTTACTACTAACGCTGACTCAGGAAAAAAATGTGAAAGTCTCACGCTTTCCACTGATCTATCTCGACGAAACCATCATCGCGCATGAACTTGGTGGGTCAGGCGGTCAAGCAAGGCCCCAGTCAGGCGCTCCGATCCAAAGACGCTAGTCCTCTCATCAAACGGCAGGTTGCTGGTCAGCATGGTGGATCCACGCTCATAGCGCCTGCTCAGCACTTCAAACAGCAATTCCGAGCCCACCGCAGTAAACGGCACATATCCCAGCTCATCAACAATGAGCAGGTCCACCTTGG
>SYFN01000004.1 GCA_005800405.1 Burkholderiales bacterium | reverse complement strand
GGAACAATCCGCTTAAAGCGGATAAATTCGCAGCGTTTTTAACAAACTTTTAAAATAATTGCCCAAAAATTAGGCAGTTCAAAAATTGCTGAGTAAAGTTCCTTGTAAAAGGGATTTGTTCAGCGCTTCCCTAGGAAAGCGTTGGCCATACCAGCTTCGAACATCGCTGGATCCCGGCTTTCGCCGGGAGCGAGTGGGGGATCCGGATCGCATGCGATCCGCCCACGCAGCCGTCATGACATCCCGGCGATGACGGCAGGAATCTGACGGCCGCATCAACAACGACCGCCATCTCGGCGGAACGGCCATAGCGTACTCGCCTTGGCGCGCCCTGCAAAGGCGGATCCCGTGTCTTTCGTTGCGCACTGTCGTTCACGCCTTTAACTGACGGGTACGACACTCCCGCCGACCCTGCCAGATCGTGCCATCGCGGGCGTTTTCTTAGCGCCGACTTATTTTTTCTGCTCAGGCATCGATCCCGTACCACCGCCGGACTTGCCACTCGCCGCGCCTGAGCTCGTCTCGGCCAGTGCCTGCTTGAGAGCATCGGAGGCTGGATTCTTTACTTTGCCGTCGATGACCTCCATCGCTGATGTGGTTTTGCCGTAGTACGCACTCGTCATGCGTTCGTTGTAGCGAATATCATTCACACCAATCGTAGCGACATTACCGAACAAGCCTTTGGTACCCGACCACGCGACCACATCGCCTTCGCCGGTCGATCCCTGCGCAATCTTGGTCCAGTTGATTACCGTGATACCCGCATCGGCAGTTAAGGAGAAATTATTTTTGTCGGTGAAGCGCTGCACCGCTTTGTCATTTTTGAGCACGAAGGCAACCGCACCACCCTCGGCGCCGACTTGCGCACCGATGCTGATGCCACCGATGTTATAAAACGCAGGATCACTCCAATCGGGGCCTTGCCGAATCAGTAGCACGCCAGCCCCGCCCTGGCCACCGACACCCAGCGCAGTGCGGCCGTAAGTTAGCAGGATATAAATGCCTTTGGCATCAATCATGACGCGCTGCATGGTTGAATCCGACTCCATGCACTTGACAACGGATACGGCGTTCTTGACGTGTTTATTGGTACTGTTCTCGTACGCTTCTTGTGTTTCGCGCTTTTGTGCTGCTTGTGCGAATGCCGACGATGGTGCCGCAGTTGTTACGATAAGTGCCAGAGGAATGATGCACTGAATAACAAAATTTGATTTCGAGCTGGTCATGAGGGTTCCTTTGCAATCTTGCCTTGATATCGAAACGAAGATAGAGCACCTTCGATGCTCTACCTGTCCCGACACCAGCGCTTGAGCTTTTGCAGCTTCAGCCGCTCCCCTGAATGAGCGAGTGCAAGAATGGGTAACACGAGTCGGAAAAATTCAAGTACGCAATGACTCAGAAAAACTCGGATCAGTGGGCATAATTCGGTAGCAACCGAATATGTATTGAAACAGATCTGGTTGTCAGCCAGGCGGCGCGATACCCAGTAATTCAAAAAACTTGTCGAGCGAGCCTGCCGAGGCACTCACATCGCGAATCATCTCCGGTAGACTCAGTTGGCCTAATTCGATGGCGCGCTGTATCAGATACGGTGTCGGACTGTGTGGCTCAATACGCTGCAAGTAGACGGCAATCGACATCAGTGCTGCATAGGCCTGCTCGCGGTCTTTGATTGTGGCCGTAGCCATAGAGATTTCTGCACCGGGTGTCGGCGTACTTGATTGCACTGGGACTTGGCTTGGTGGTGGGTGAGTAATGCCCGGTACGGAAGCTGTGTGAGGCTCTGCGCTGCGTTCCATTGGCATGGTGTCGACAGGTGGCGGTAATTCTTTCAGCAGGCTTTGTGCAGCTTGCCGACAGCTTGCGATGACATCCGCCAGTTTGGACAGCGAGGGTGAGGCCACCGCCAACTGCGTATCAAGAAAATGGGACAGCCTCTCAAGCGTAGCCAATGCTTGTTCGGCATGAAGATCGGTGGTACTCAGCCACTCTGCATCCAAGGGTTTGACGCTCTCTCGTATTTCGCGACGACTGCGCTGCTCACCCTCCTCGGTTCTGGCATCGTCGGCACTCGGTGCGCGTTCCCAGTCGAGCAGCGTGACGGTTATTTCGCGGTGCAATACCGGGCGCAGCAGCACAGTACTTTGCCTGAGCGTCAAGGGCAGATTTGCGTTCATCCATACAAAGGGAGCAACGCGGCGCTCCGCATCATCATCTTCCAAGGCGGGCCACGCCGAGGTCCAGTAGCGCTCAGCCATGCCCGCAATCAGGTCCAATCCGGCGTGCAACCCATGCAGGCCCGAAGTCCGCACCCATGCATCGCACAACCACGCGGCGACCTGAAAATCCTTGGTTTCCTGATTCAGTAACTGTATGCAGGCCTGCTCGACCTTGCGCCAGTCTGCTTTGACCAAGGGTCGTTCCCATTCACCCATGGGCAGAAGTGGATTATCTTCTTCGCGCAGGCGCGCGATCTCCATAAAACCACGCTCGTAGCGCATCCATCGCCCTGCAGGTTCGGCGCCTGTCAGCGGCGTCAGTAATTGCTGCACGAGCTGATCAAGGTGTTCATCAGCCATCATCGCTCCACCAAGGGCGCGCGTTCGGGGAATACCAGAGGCCAGGGTAAGGGCGCGGTCTTGCCCGGCTCGGAGAGCGTGACACCGATGAAAATGCGCACCGGTTTTTCACGAAGTGCAGTCTCCTTGCTGTCGCTCTGCACGGGTATCTCGAATCTCAGCACCGAGGTACGTGTATCCGACGATTCCGCCATGCGCAGCAGCTGCATCATTTCCAGCAGCGCCCACGGACCATCGAAACGGAACACCACCTGTTTGCGACTGACTTCCAGATGCGCATTGTCCAGGTCGGCGCGCGGTATGAGCGTCGTGTCATTGGCAAATCGCAGCGTCAGTCGTATCGGATCACCGGCTTTCCAGCGCAGCGGGCGCGGCGGATCGCGAAGTTTCAGTGTATGCTCACCTACTTTAATAGTCCAGTCGATAATCTTGTTTCCATCGATCTCCGCATTCCCATTGGTGCGGAAACGCAGATTGGCATCGTAGCCTGCCGGCTGCGAAGCATCGGCAGGGAACAAGGGGGCGAGCAGCTGCCGCACCTGCAGCACTTGCGTGGCGAAGTCTCGAATCGGTGCAATCGATCCCTCAGGAACGTTATTTCGCGCAAAGACTTCGGGTGAAACCACCGGAAGTCGCGCCAGCAGCGCGGCAGTTTCCGACAGGTCTGCTGTGGTGATGGCGGTGTACTCGCTGGCCTTGATGCCGCTGCGATTGCCGATGAAAGGCCGACGGCCTTTGAGCAGTCGATTGAACTCATTGGCAAAGCTGGCCCACTGCTCAGTGAAAGATCGACGATCCAGCAACAGGCAGCGCCGGGTGATGGTCTTGTGTAATTCGACATAACGATCAGCAAAATAATTGTTGGGACGTTTGGGCGGCTCATTGGCCTTGAGCACACCCAGACACGCGTTCCCATCGAGCTCGCGACCGAGTTCGATCATAAAACGCTCCAGCTTGATGAGACTGCCTTTCGGATCTTTTGCCGTATAAAAATCCAGCTCTCGGATGATGCCATTCCATCGCGCCATGTCGGCGTTGTTGCGCATCTCGGCAGGCAGCGTGCCTCGAAGAATTTGTATATGAGCAGACAAGGACTGCACTCGGGTAAACTGCTGATTAAGATATTCAGATACATCACCACCCGCGAACAAATTCAGAACAGAACGTTGATCCGCTTTGCCATCATCGGTGTCATCAACAATCTGATAAGGCCGCTCATCAAGCAACTCCTTGTTTAGCATTTGCAGACGCGCACCCGCATCATTGCCCAGTATGGTCTGCAACGTGCGTGATTCAGAATTCTGCCCTAACTCTTTCAAGATGGTGGTCAGGCGCTTAACATGGTTGCTGGTGATCTCGAAAGAAGCCAGTGATGCTGCTGCTGCGTTGTGGCGCAAGTCCTCAGCGTCGATAGGACTATACGCACGGCTGATTAAGTCAACCAGACGCAACGCATGCTGATAATCGATGACGCTGCTGGTACTCTGTTGCATTGCGGCCGGGAATTTGGGTAATTCATCGACAATGAATTTTTTATGACTTTCTCCCAATCTGACGGCTTTGGCCAGTTGCTCGTTATCCCAACGCAGCAGGGTGCCGCGTTGTGTGGCCATCAGCGCATCGCCTATCGCAGGTGTCATGAAAGGCTGGCCAAGAAAAAGCTCGATGACGGGCAGCATAGAGTGACGGGTTTTTGACTGCGATAACTTACCGTTGCTAGCGATAATGATGTCATTACCGTCTCCAAACAGAGCGATATAACGCTGTCGTAGTAGCGCGTGCTCTTGACGCTGCTTGCGGCGTAACTGTTCTACCAGTTCGGTATCGATCAGTGTGCTATCGGCAAATTGCTGAAGGATTTTTTCGTACGACTCACCAAGATTGAACGTATCATTTGCCATCCAGCCGCCATGTCCCTGAGAAAGCAAGGTCTTTTGCTCAAGTAGGACTTCGAATAAATCACGATACGCTGCGATCATTTCAGCGCTGCTCGGGTCAACCTGACCATCAAATAAATTGGTAACAACATCGAGTCTGGAACGAATTCGTTCTTCACTGCGGATCAGCGCGTTATCGTGGAAAAGCTTGCGATTCAGCGCCTCCATGCCCTTTACAAAACTACACTGTGTGGCACGCTCAATCGCCTGTTGATCAATCAACGAGGTCTCCGTGGCAGCTCCCGTGCGAAACAAGGTCAGACTGCCGTGCAGATCACCCGGCAATTCTGCGCCCAATGTGTCAAGCACCAGCAAGCGTAATTCGCGCTGGCTTTCTCGATGCAATGACTTGAGTCTTTGAATGGCCCCCACGTCAAAGCTCAAGCGATTAATTTCCCGGGCATAATTGGATAGTGCATGATACTGACTCAAATTTTCTGCCAACAGGGTACTGTGCATTGAACCTTCTGTCACTGTGGTTTTGTAGACTGGCGGATCACAATCGGATGGGCCACCTGAGAGTCTGTAAGTAGTCGGATTAATCGGCGCATTGGTAAGCTCGGTAGTGCGGAGATAAATGGCATGTTGTATGGTCTGCAGTCCGAGTTCAGAAAAATCCTGCTCAATACGTTTGTATGCGCGTGTAAGCAAATCATCAAACATGGGCCATGAACCTGGCATGAAAGGATTAAGTAGTCCGGTCGCCCCAGAGCGAACATCATCAAGGACATGCAGAGTCCCATCATAGATACTCAGATTTTTTGAGACACGTTTCGATTGCAGCTGTTCGAGTCCAATCATCAGTGACAGTGCGGTCTTGCGATACCACTCGAAGTCAATACGTTCTCCCTTGTTGCTGGCATCGGTGCGGTAAGCCTTGTCGCGATTGAGTCCCTCAAGGCCCTGGGCCAGGAAAGGCAGGGTGCGATTGAGTTGCATGTTGCTGATCAGGATGCCTAAGCCAAAGATCAAGGGAATGCTAACGGCAACCCACCGAGACACTCGGCTTAGTAAAGGGCGAGACAGTTTTTGAGCATGCGCGGCGCGCGAGAGGCCGAATTCGGCAAATACTTTTTCATCCAGTAAATCGCGCAGGAAAAACGGCTGATGGCCGTTGCCGCTCAAATAAATGCCTCGCAAGAAAAACGGATCATGAAATGCATTCGGTTGCATCAGCGCTTGCAGATACTCCGCCGCACCTGCACGTAATGCGGTAATCCGCGCCGGTAGAAGGAAAAGGGCTGCCGATGCAGGTACATCGGTGTTTGATGCGAACAACTCTGCGCTGATGTCAGCCACATCTTGTTCGATCTGATCGAAGGCTTGCGTGACCCAGTTGGATTGGTACATCGCCGCTGGCTGGTACGGCGACGACCAGCCCAGCATGCTGTGACTGAGTGCATCAGACAGTGACCAGGCCATTGCATCAAATCCGGGCAGATCCTCGACGCCGGAGATGACGACATACACGGCAAATCGCATTGCGTAGCGGTTCTGCGCAATCCATATGCGCCGGCTGATGGCGTCAGCGCGCTCACGCAAACGCTCCCGACCTTCGGGCGTACGATCCAGCAGCAAGCTAGCAGCGACCGAAACGATCATGGAGTCGAGAGGTCGCTGTGGCCGATATTTACCGCACAGCGCGACGAATTCCTCCCAGCGTTTTTCCTGGGCGTCAGCGCCGGCCGGATCGTTAAGTTGATCCGCGCTCAGCTCAACGACGATACCCCGGTCAAACAAATGCCAGCGGGGTGCGTCCTCGGCAGGCGGTTCAGTCTCATCCTGCAACACTCGCGACAGGCCACAAGCTTCAATTGCAGGTCTTGTATCGTCACTTCCATCGTGCAGCAGCACGACCCACGGAATGTCATAGCGTTTGTCATGGCTGACAATATTGGCTTCGATCTCGCCAGTCGCAACGCGAAAAGACGAGCGCAGTCGGCCGATATCCAGCGCGATCCGACGCGCACCGGCTTTATCGCTCGAGCGATCAATCCCGTAGCGCAGGGAGACGACGAGCACTGCCAGCACTGTCGCCAGCAGTACTGCAATCCAGACGATGGAGAAGTCGTTAGCCACGATCGCCCTCATCGGGAACATTTTGCTGTATCCGCTCCGTCGTCGTTGGCTCCAGTGCTTTGCGAACAGGAGCCGAGGTCACGCGCCACAACACTTGCGACAAAATCAGCAGGAGCAGCATCACGCCAATGAATCCGACAAAGCCGCGGCTGAAACGGAAAAAACGCACCGGCGCTATATTGGAAAGCGGATAGCGATAGGCCTGTGCCGACAGCACACGATCAGCATGGGTGGGCTGATTTGCTAGTCCGGGTGCGAGAGCAGGCTCGCGACGATAAATTTTTCTAAACAGTGCGTCGCGTAAAGGTTGCAAATGATGAGCGGCCTGATCACCGCGATAACGACCTTCGAAACCAATCGCAATCACAAACAAATAGAGTGGCGCCATTTGTGGTGGTGGGCCGCTGGTTTCTGCGAGGAGTGCATCAATTTGTTCAAAAATCTTGTCGCCAGAAACACTACTGCCAAATAGCCGCGTCTCAATCAGGCTCTCGGTAAAACGTGACTGGCCAGGCCAGGGACGAGACAGTAAAAATTCATCGGCAATCGCAGCTTTCAAGTAGCGCAATTCCTCGACGGCCGCGCGATCTACCGGCGTACCTATTCGCGAGATTTCCATGGTTTGTGTCTCAATTTCTCGCGCAAGTTGGTGGCAGACTTCTTCGGCTGCAGCACGCGCAATGGAGGTTTCGTCCTCCGATTTCGTGCGATGGTTTTCGTAGCCCTCGATAACGCGTAACACTTCGGCAACAAACTGCCGCAACTGCCGCAGCAGCAAGGAATCGGTCGGCACGCTCGCTGCCTGCGGTGCCGCCGCCCGTGGTTCGGAGACCGAAGCCGGGATCAGCGTCGTGATCGCGGGTGTCGGGGTTCGTGTCGGAAGAGTGAGCTTGCCCATGGATGTAGACCTCAATACCCCTGGGTGTGAATGAAGAGCGCGATACTGGCGGGTCGGCTCGTGCTGGCGGAGCGGCCCGAGGGACCTATCACCAGCCGGCTGTCAGCCTGACTCAGCTCCGGCCCGGGAAGGATTTCATAGAGCATCACGTCGGGCAAGCTGCGCAATTGCATCTCGGGCGCTGCGGTGATGCGCGCGCGCCGGTAGCCCAGCACCCGTTTTTCTCGCAACTCGGAAAATACATGCGCCGGTCCGATGACAGCGGTATCCATCCATTGCTCGAGCTCAGCCAGCTTTGGCCCTTTCACACCGATCACCAGCCGCTTGCTGATCCACTCGGGTCGCAGCACCAGCTCGAAGGCGCCGTTTATCCATTCGAGATTGATCTCTCGATAATCCTGACTCACTTCGGACAGGTTGTCGCTGAGCTCTTTAAGTAATGGCAGCAAAGTGCGATGTGGTTGCGCGTGATCGTAGGGTGGCGGCGTGATCGGCAGTGCACCCGGGCGCAGCAGTGAGAGCGGACCCAGTAAATTACACAGTGCGAGATAGAGCGGATACGGTGAAATCACCGGGCTCTGCAAATGCGCCTCCAGTACTGGCAAGGACGGTACCATGCACGAGAGACGCTGCAACAGCACCAGTCGCTCGGCTCGCTGCTCTGCGACCGAGACGCCAGCCGCCTGTCGCGCAACAAACGCCGCTTTACTTCGCAGCAGATGTACCATCTCGCGAAACTGCTCCAGCAACTCAGGGACGGCATGTAAATCAAGCAGTGCGGGCAGCGTATCATTGAGTTTGATAACGCCATCATCTTCCAGCACACCACCAATGGCCATACTGACCATCAGGGCGGGCGGTGCTTCGCCTGTGGCGAGCGAAAGGTTTGGTATCAGGCGCGGAATATCAGCGGATGCGGCATCAGAGACTTCATCTTCGATAGGATCCGTTTTAACTGATAAAAAACGCGGCGCTATTTTAGGCATTTTCATGTTGCGTGAAACCGGCAGACAAAGCCATATCGTTTGCGGCCCTTGTGACAGCGCGTCCTTGATCCCATCGAGACGGATCGATAGGTCAATGCCCTGCGTCTCGTCGTGCGAGAGTGCAATCGCAGTGCCATCTGGCAGGATGGCTTCAAGTTCGAGGATCCGAACGGTGCCAGAGGCGAGCAGCGCCAGATCGAACTTCAGGCGTTTCACCCCCCAAGCATAGGGTGTACCTGTCAGCGTGTGCCAGGCAATGAGTGCATCAATACGTGCCGACTCCAGCTGAAAATGCTGTGGCGAGAGCAGCATGCCCTCATGCCACTGAATACGATCAGGACATTTCATGCATTGGCTCCATAGAACTGGATTTGATCATTCATTCATTTCTCCGAAGCGCTCACCGAAAAATCAGTCGCGCCCAATTCAATACTGAGCTTGCCTTTGAAGCTATCGACGCGCACGTTATGATCACCCGAGGTGAAATAGTCCGCGATGATCACGGCAAGGAACACACGTTTCTGCGTAAATCGCTTGCCGGGCAAGGTGATGGTTGCGCCCGGTACCAGCTCGAGACTTTCGATATCCAGATCTCCTGGATGGGTCTTGATCAGCCCGGCACGTGAAGCGAACCAGTCGCCAGCCTTCATGGAGGAGATTTTTCTGGCTAATGTCTCATCCATGACCAGCACAATGTCGACTGCCACTGGAAAATCCCGATTCGATTTCGCCGCGGTGGTTAGCGACACACGCTCCCAGTTGAGTTTCACCCCTGGCGGGAACAAGGAGTTTTTAACCGTGCTGCAGCCACCCAGGCACAGCAGAAGCATCAGCATGAGCAGCCAGCGGGATGATGCGGCAGTCATCATTATTTGCCTTTCCCCGGTGCAGTGGCGTTGTACATCACCGAGCTCGCGTTAGGCAGCACGACCGGCGAATAAGCTGCTGCGCTCTTGTTCTCCGGCGTGGCTTGCATTCTGGCTTCGTAATCTGCTTTGGCCGATTGATGACCCAGCTCAAAGCCGAGCATGACCAAGAGGGCGATCAGCAGCACAGAACACACGGTGCAAATCATAACCAGACGCGGTGTCATTAAGAGCGTGATTTTCATGCGACCTCCACAGTCATTTGGCCGGGCATCGAGACCTCGATCGATCCTCCCCAATTGCACATCAGCTTTGAGCTGTCGTTCAGTGCGGGCATGTTGGCAATCTGTACGGTGGGCGAGCCCGGTACCCAGGGTGCAACTGTCATGGGTATGCAGGGCATGGGAGTGAGCACGCCCATTGCTGCTGCAGTCGCAGCAGCGACCATGGGATTGGCCATGGACTGACACATGCCAAAGGGCATGATGTTCATCATGGGTACGTTATCCATGATGTTGGCCGATGGCGCACCCGACATCACGCAATTCAATGGCAGTACATTCAGCGTCCCCGGCGCCATACCAAAAGAGCATTTCAACATCGCACCAGAGCAAACTAATTTGCCCATCAGCTGCCCCTGAACAGTTTTTCGAACCGTTCCGCCATCCGTGGCGCCTCGCCACCTTGCGGTTTGCCCTTCTGATCAAAGCGTGCTGAATCACCCACAATCAGACCCTTGTCGAAATTGCTGCACTCCATCACCTGCCCATTGGTCCAGTAACGGATCATCGGGCCGTGCAGTACATTGTCTTTGTAAGTCGTACGTTGAATGATCTTGCCATCTGTAGTCAGGTCTTCAACCACACCATCAAGCTTGCCGTCTTTGTACCGCGCACGACGAATCAGGCGACCGTGCGTGTAATAGCGTGCTTCACCCTGAAGCAGACCCTTCACAAAATTCAACTCGGCAGCCACGTGACCGGCACTGTCGTAGACGGTGGTGAGGCCATGTGCCTGACCTTGCTCATATTGCTGCTTCATCTGCAGCCGATCATTGAAGTGATATTCGCTGCTGCCATGACGCTGCCCGTCACTGTACGCGGCACGCTGCAGCAGGCGACCATATTCGTCATAGCTCTCGGTCGGGCCATGCAATTGACCGCTGCGCA
The DNA here is from genome assembly GCA_005800405.1 of Burkholderiales bacterium. Taxonomy (GTDB): domain Bacteria; phylum Pseudomonadota; class Gammaproteobacteria; order Burkholderiales; family Burkholderiaceae_D; genus Pernthalerella. Next base: position 3,761 of record SYFN01000004.1, on the reverse strand, counting down.
TACTCACTGACTGACGCAAACCGCCATCGTCGCCCACGATGCGCACGGCTTCTGTCGGAGACATTTTGAGAGTATCGTCGCTCATGGTCAGTGGGTTCTCAATTGATTTTCACCATACCGCCCTTGAGCGTGAGCATGCCACCACCATCGATTTCTGCCGATGCTGAGGCTTTGCCGGCAATCGACAATGCCTCTGCTTTCAGATCAGTACCTGCCTTGATGCCAAAGGCAGTGCCCGACTCGCTCTTGAGCTCAGTACCCGCTTTAATCGTGGTCGCAGTGTCTGAGGTCATCGCAATCGTGGTACCTGATTTGAAGGTGATACTGCCACTGACATCAATGAGCAAGTCGCCGGTGATCTTGATGGTTGATTTGCCCTTGATCGTTTGCAGCATGTCCTTTGTTACCTCGAGGGTATAATTTTTTTTTACCGTATGAGAAAAATCACCCGTATTTTCGTGCGTCTCATCACCAGTAATTTTCAGATCGCGGGTACCGCCCACAGTATGCGATTCATTACCTTGGGTGACTTCAATCGTGCGGTTGCCTTTTTTGATCAGATGTTCTTCGGAGCCCTTGTACAGCGTTGTTTCAAGATCATTTTCTATATCGATCTTCAGATCGCGCTCGGCATGAAAATACAGTTCCTCGTCGCCTTTCTTGTCTTCGAAGCGGATTTCATTGCCATGCATGCGATCAGCTTCAATGGCAGTGGTCTTGGAAATGCCGTTACCGGTTTTGGTTGGGCGTGATCGCAATACACTTTGCGTTTGCATCTTGGGTAGCTCCACAGGCGTGGCGCGTTCCCCGTTGTAGACGCAACCGGTAATGATAGGACGATCCGGATTGCCATCGAGGTAGTTGATGATGACTTCTTGCCCAATGCGCGGAATAAACAGACTGCCCCAGCCATTGCCGGCCCAGGTTTGAGATACCCGTACCCAGCAGGAGGAGGTGTCGTTTTTCGTATCCGAGTGATCCCAGTGAAACTTCACCTTCGCCCGACCCATGGTGTCGGTCCAAATTTCTTCTCCACTTGGGCCCACGACCACCGCAGAATGACTGCCAGGGACCACCGGTTGAGGCACCGAGCGAGGCGGGCGGAAAGTGACTGACGCCGCAAAGGCTTCGAAATGATTGGTATAGGTTGAAGGTGTAGCCCGGTGCGTGACTCGACGCAGCGCATAGCGCAGATTGAGCTTGCTGTTCGCATGGCCAGTCAATGTAAATGCGCCACCCGCATGCAGGCTGTTGCAGACGCTCTCCCCCTGGACGGTGGATGCATCAACCTGGCTGGCTTGGGCTCGCACACCCAGAATTTTTTTGCCGGCATCAACGGTCTGTTGCAGATGCGGGTAGTCATAGAAGGTACCGCGGCCCTTTGCACCGGCGGCATTCGCCATCAAGACAGTACTGGGTGCAGGATAGTCATAATCAGCGCCGGTGAACGTCTGTGTGACCAACTGACCAATCGCCTCAAAGCGCATTACGCTGTCAGGAAAGTTGTGACTGTCGCTGCGCCCACGTAGAACCAGCGTCGACTTCTCGCAATCGGCAAACGCACTCGGATCATCAGCCAGGACAAGGGTATGGGTCGAGCCGCTGAAGGTGAAGTAGTAGAAGATACCTTCCTGTGCCATCAGGCGCATGATGAAATCCAGCGGTGTTTCATCGTACTGAACGCAATATTCACGCGGGGCATATGAGCCTTTGAGTTTTTTGTCGAAGCTGACGCTGTGCGTACCGAGGATGGATTCGATAATCTGCACCACAGATTTATTCTGAAAAATCATGCGGTCACGAGAGAGCGATAGCAGCCACAGCGTGGGTACCATCTCGGCGCTGTAAAAGGCAAAGTCGGCATCCATGCCGGCCTGTGTGAAGCGGCGAATCACACCACTGAAGTAACGGGTCATGCCATTGATGTGTTTTACGGTCACCGTCACCACCGTACCGATAATGGTGTTGGGATCCAGCGCAATCTGTGATGATTTCATCGACAGATGAAACTCGAAGGTCTGGGACAAGGATTCGGTTCCCGAGAACTCTTCCAGCAGCAGCACGTTGGCACCGAAGGCGGAGCTGACTGAGAGCAGTGCACGATCTTGATTGAAGCCGGTTCTCATCGCGCTGACTCCCTGTTGTGCAGGGCAAACTGGAAATCGAGACGGCTATCAAGTGATAACACGACTTCGTTGAATGCTCGGCCATCGGCGATATGCTGCAGCACCTGCGAGGCCAGCTCGGGTAGCAGATTTTGTGTCACGATGTGATCGATATTCCGCGCGCCGCTTTCGACTTCGTGGCAACGCGCAACAATGGTATCAGCGACGGCATCGTGCCAAACAAAGTGTGCGCCATGATTTTGCTGGATGCGCGCAGCCAGTTGCGAGAGCTTGATGTCCACGATGCTGCGCAACTGCATATCCGCAATGGGTCGGTAAGGTACAAGAATGACCCGCCCCAGAAACGCGGAAGAAAATTGGCGCAGCAAGGCCGGACGCAGCGCAGCTGTCATGGATTCAAGGCTCGCGTCTGGTTGCTGACGACAGGTCTCGACGACCACTTCCTGTGCGGCATTCGAAGTCAACAGAATCAGCGTGTTTCGGAAATCGATGCGGGTACCTTCTGCGTCATCCATCGTGCCCTTATCAAAGACCTGATAAAACAGTTCCAGCACATCGGGATGAGCTTTTTCCATTTCATCGAGCAGAATCAGACTATACGGTTGTCGGCGTACGGCTTCGGTCAACACGCCACCGCGACCATAACCGACATAACCGGGCGGTGCGCCTTTGAGCCCCGAGACCGAGTGGGCTTCCTGATACTCGGACATATTCACCGTGATCATGTTCTGCTGACCGCCATACAGCAGATCGGCTAGCTGACAGGCTGTCTCTGTTTTACCGACGCCGCTGGGTCCGACCAGCAGGAATACACCCACTGGTTTGATCGGATCATCAAGTCCAGCGCGGTAGCTACGCACGCGGCGTGCAATCGTATCCAGCGCCTGATCTTGCCCGATGATGTGTGCCTGTAGTCGCTCATGCAAATGCAATACCGCCTGTTGCTCGTCGTCGAGCATGCGACCTAAAGGAATGCCTGTCCAATCGGACAGCACTTCGGCAATGACGCGACGATTGACAGCGTCATGCACGAGCGGCTGCTCGCCTTGCAAGGTCTTGAGCTGGGCTTCCAGAGCGATCAGTACGTCTGACTGGGCAGCCGCACCCGGCATTTGTTGCAGCTCAACGCGCAGTGCATTCAAGTGCGCAACTTGCTGTCGCTCTTCCTGCAAACGCTGTTCAAGCGTACCAAATTGCACTCGCAATGCACTCAATGCGGATTCACGCTCAGCGATCGCTCCAGTGCGATCTTCGCCGGCGCTGGTGTCTCGCTGATAGAGTCGCAGCTGATGCTCGGTGTCCGCGATATCTCGGCGCAGCGCTTCCATCAGAGCTGGCAGAGCCGCCTGACTTTGCGCTACGCGTGCGCAGGCGGTATCCAGAATGCTAATTGCTTTATCGGGCAGCTGGCGCGAACGCAGATAGCGGTGTGACAGATGCACTGCATCACGTACCGCAGCATCATGAATCTGTACCTGATGATGTTGCTCGAGTTTGCCGACGACGCCGCGCAATATGCCCACAGCGGCGGCTTCGCTAGGTTCATCGACTTTGATGACCTGAAAGCGTCGCGTCAGTGCCGGATCACGTTCGATACTTTGTTTGTACTCTGTCCAGGTAGTGGCGGCAATGGTG
>SYFN01000065.1 GCA_005800405.1 Burkholderiales bacterium | reverse complement strand
GGCGGTGGTCATCAATGCACGACGCTCGGTGTCATCGGTGATTGGGGCACCCAGTATCTGGCGACCATCGCGTGTGAATACCTGTAATTGCTGACGATCAGTCGCCCCATCCAGAAACAAAGACCAGTTGTTGCTACCCAACGGAATCTGGCCCAGCAACAGCTCACGCGGCGCGGCAATGCCTGCGAGGGGGCTGGGATTGTTAGGTAGTACCTGAGACAGCGGCTTGACCCGTGTTGGATCCGCGTAGCTGGCAGCGTAGGTCAGCGTTGCATCGACGTTACTAAAGTTATTTTCATTTTCAATCACGCGAAACAGCGCACCCGCAGCTACTTTGGCACTGTCCTGAAGCGCCAGCACAACACCGCCGGCAGGTTGATTGATCTCCATCTGTTTGCCGGAAGCCGGATCAAGTCGCATGACGGGGTCAATACGAAACAGATCCTGACCCACCTCGCCCCGGCTGTCGATACCGTTGCGATGAATCTGATTGAGCTCCTTGACGACCGTCGTGGCCAAAAAATCCAGCGAGGCAAAGGTTGGCTGCAATACCTGCTCGCGAAATCCCATCAGACCACCCAGTTCGCCGCTGGAGATGCCAATGACTTCTTCCGGTGTTTTGCTATAGAGGTCGGCGATGATGGAAACGCGCGACAGATCAGTTTCGTCGAACCTCGCAACCAGGGGCACGGATTTATCGCCCGTGACAATCTGGCCGGCACCCGACATGTTGCCGATGCTGACACCGACGCTGCCATTGAGTGCAGTCGTGACATTGACTTTTACGAGTTTCGAGAGCTTGGTCAGCAGCAGATCGCGCTGATCCAGCAAATCGGGTGGCTGCCGGTCGGCATACGGTTTGCCAGCGAGCTGTTTGTTGACAACGGCGATCTGTCCAGCCAGCGTGTTGATATCCGCAACTTTGCTGGTGATCGCCTCGCGAGTCTCGGTGTCGACGCCTTGCATCTGCGTCGATAGCTCACGAAAACGTGATGCCAGGCCATCTGCATCTCGCAAAAACTGGGCACGCAGAATCGTGGATGCCGGATCCACCGACAACTGACGTGCGGTACCAAAAAATTTATCCAGCGCCGGCGACAAACCCACGGTTTCGCTGCCCATGATGTCGACGACCCGGTTGGCGTAATCCACCATCGGACCCTGCGTGTTCATTTCACTGGTGCTGTTACGCAGATTCTGCTCGAGGAACTGGTCATAAGCCCGCTTGATCCCCGCCACACTCACACCCGTACCAAGATAGATCCGCCCCTGCTGGCGCGGCATGTTCTCGGACATGGAGGCCTCTTGACGTACATAGCCTTCGGTACCGACGTTGGCGATGTTGTTGGAGACCGTACCCAGCGCGCGCTGATAAGCGGCGACAGCGCTGCTACCGATGGAGAGCAGATCACTCATTATTCAGCCCCGGTGTTGGGCACGGGCGCAACGCGTCCGGGCTTGAGTGTGAATTTGTCGGGACGTACCAGCGGCAATGATGACTGAGTACGTTGCACGGCCATCCCCTCCTGCACCTGCTGGAGTGGCATCGGCTGCGCCTTTGCATCGAAGGTTGGCTGCGGTGCCTTCGCACGATCCAGATGCTTGACCAACATGTCTGCGACGCCCAGCGTATTACGCTTGGCTAAATTTTGCGACAGCTCGCGGTCATACATCTCTTGAAACGTATCTTCAGCATCAGAACCATTGAGATCACTCTTCTCGATGGTTTGACGCATGGACTTCAACATCTCGTGAATAAACATAGCCTCGAACTGGGTCGCGGTTTCACGCGTTGCCTTGTCGGTTTTCTGCTGCGCTTGTCCACGCAGACTTCCCATACCGGCGAAGTCGATCGAGGACTGCAGTGTCGAGTTGTTGAGGCCGTCGGTCATATCAGATCACCACCAGCTCGGCACGCAAGCTACCAGAGCTTTTAAGCGCTTCCAGAATCGCGATCAAGGCCGAGGGCGATGCTCCAACCTGGTTGATTGCATCCACAATCTGCCTCAGATCCACACCCGCCTGAAACAGAAACATCGGTTTGTTTGGTTCGTTCACAGCGATGTTGGCGTTCTGCACATCGGCTGTCTGCCCACCGGCAAACGCATTCGGCTGGCTGACCTCGTTGGTGGCAGCAATGGCGACCGAAATCGTGCCGTGGGACACCGCTGCTGCAGTGACTTTTACGTTGCGACTGATGACGACGGTACCGGTACGGGAGTTGACGACCACACGTGCGGGTGCCTCACCAGGAATGACGTCCAGATTTTCAATCATGCTCATGAAGGCAACGCGCTGAGATATATCGACCGGCGCGCGGACAGCGATAGAAACACCATCCATGGCGCTGGCGGTACCAACCCCGAAATTCTTGTTGATGGCGTCCACAATGGCGCGTGTGGTGGTGAAATCCTGCTCGCGTGTATTGAGTACGATGAATTCGGATTTATCAAAAGGGGTATCTACCATACGCTCGACGGTGGCACCGTTCGGGATGCGCGCAGACGTTGGCACACCGATGGCAACTTTAGAGCCGGCACCATTGGCATCAATACCGGTGGTGTTCACCTGACCCTGTGCCAGCGCATACACTTCACCATCAACCCCACGCAAGCTGGTCAGAATGAGTGTACCGCCACGCAGGCTGCTCGCTTTGCCGAGCGTGCCGACATTAATGTCGATGCGCTGACCGGGTTTGGCCATCGCAGGCAATTCAGCAGTGACCATGACGGCAGCGGCATTTTGCACATCAAAACGGCCTGCCGCGGCGGCTGCCCTTTCAAAGTCGGACAGCGGACCATCCAGACCTACCCCCATCTTGACGAGCATGGAACGTATGGTCTGCACCGTAAATGCGACCTGGGCGCCATCGCCAGTACCCTGCAGGCCCACCACGATGCCATACCCCACCAGCTGATTGCTGCGAGCGGCGGCAGCAGTGGCGAGATCTTTGATGCGATCAGCCTGTGCAGGCTGCATCACGATCAAGCTTAAGGCGGCCGTGCCGATAAGTCGTTTAAGGGAGAATTTCATGAAAATTTTCCTTAGAACGGCCAAAGTTTATAAAGGAGGCTGGTACCCCACCCCGCACGAGTTGCATTGGCGAGATCGCCCACAGCGCGGTACGAGATCTGCGCATTGGCCAGACGGCGCGATTGCACTGTGTTGATTGCGCTGACGTCATTTGGACGAATGACGCCCGCGACCTGAATGATCTCCCCGCCTTCGGAGAGCGACAGCTGCTTCTCCCCGCGCACGACGAGATTGCCGTTGGCTTGTACCTCGATCACTGTCGCAGCCACCGATCCAGACAGCGACGCACGCTGATCTGCAACGCCGGTACCTCTGTTGGAAATATTGGCGCCATCCGTCTTGACTCCGTTGAGCAGCTTGTTCCCGTTGAAGGTCACGTTGGCGCTTTGGAGTGCGGAGGAGACACCCGCTGGAACCGTATCGTTGGATGACTCGCGGCTGGTTTCATTGTTGAGTGAACGTGCCGCTTGTGTTGACTCCGACAATAAAACCGTAATGATGTCGCCCACACGATAGTCACGGCGCTTTGCCTGCCATAGATCCGTACTGTCGGTGGCAAAAATTGCACCTGTGGTTTCTTTGCTGATTTCACGTGGCAGCGGTGTGACCGGTGCAAATTCCGGTGTATGCGCCACCGGCATAGGTCCTGCACAGCCAGTGATCAGGACTGTGATAGCCAGTGCAGCAATGCAGTTAGCGTGATGAGTGCGCTTGTTCATGGGAATCCTGTTCGTTATCTATTACAGGTTGTTATTCAGGAAGCGCAGCATGCCGTCCGCTG
>SYFN01000064.1 GCA_005800405.1 Burkholderiales bacterium | reverse complement strand
TCAAAGTGACTGAAGTGGTCTATCTGTGAGGCGCCAGCACAATCGGACGCGAACAAGGCGCTAGTCAGAGCAAATCAGAGGAGGGAGCACCTATGTGTCGATGGGTCGCCTACGCTGGACCAGAAATCTATCTGGAAGACATACTGTTCAATCAAGACCATTCCATCGTCAATCAAAGCCTGTCCGCACACGAGTCGGTCTGGACTACCAACGGCGATGGGTTTGGCGTGTCCTGGTACACCCAACGTACGACGGCAGGCTTGTTCAAGGATGTCCTTCCGGCTTGGAATGATAGTAATTTGCGCTCGCCGTCGCTGCAGGTCGGCCCTCCGCACACCCGCGCATCCGAACAAATCCCCAATGAGTTTAATAGTATCGCGTCAGAGCCCTCTAATCATCAAGCTGAACATCGGCATCATATCGACGAAGGTGCCTGTGTACATTGGACCCGAGAGCGAATGAATTTCTATCCCATTGAGCCGGTGTAACAGTTCGACTAAGCACGTATCGAGAGAGTGCATCCTGACCAGTCGATTAGTCGCTTTTCTTGATGGTTCATGAACTGACGGATCAAGTCGCGATTACTACAAGTGACGCGCTTTGCCTTCACAAGCAATTTAGATACCAAGGATTTTTTTAGCCTCGCTGAGCGCTCTCATCGATTCAGTGTGTTTGCCATCTTTGTGAGCTTTTTCACCTTCGGCTCTCAGCGCCTTTGCCTTTTCCAAATTGGTGCCCGCAACTTTTGTTGACGCGAGTTCGGCGTCAATAGCCTTCATTTCGTTTGGGCAGTTATGAGCAAATGCGATCGGACTGAGCACTAGCAGGGCTAGGATTGCGAGTTGTTTCATGGCGGTTCTCCTTCGCGGTGGCGCTGTTTTCCAGCATGATTGTTTTTGATCGGCAAGCCCTTGGAATTAACGTTTATTTTGTGGTTCCTCGACCTGCACTCGAACCCGGAACCTGCAGATTTATCTAGCCAGCACTTCCTCAGGTAAACGATACCGTCAGACCACCCAGATTGAGTTGCGAGAATGCGCTCGACCACACCTCGCCGCGTTTGATCGGTAGAGCGTTCGTCCAGCTACCTGTGCTGATGATTTCACCCGCATGCAAATTCGGCGCATCCTCGCGTTGTTGAAGCTGCTGGTGCAGGGCCAGCAGCGCATGCAGCGGGCTACCCTGCACATCCCGGCCGAAACCGGCTGCACACAAGCTGCTGGTGCCCGCAGCACTGCGGGACAAGGACATCGTGGCCGAAGCGAGCACCTCGGGCAAGCTGCGACGGCTCTGACGTGAAATCATGCGCGGCTCCCCGACGATCAGTGCTTTGTGTAGTCCGAATGCTGCCACGGCATCAGCGGCCTCGAACTCCCAGTGCCGGAACGGGGAGGTCACGACCTCAAAGCCGTGTGCGATCCACTCCAGACAATCGGAGATATCTTCCAGCTTTGCCTCCGGTGCTGGTGTGCGCGCGAGCTTGAAAACCAACTGAGGTTCCAGCCGAGGCTGTTGTGACTTGCTCAGGCTATGCATTGCTACATTATCCAGCGCGTAGTGAACCGTGCTGTCATAGACGGTCGACCAAATAGGCGCCGTCAGACTGCCTTTGCCGTATACATGCCAGAGCTTTTGATTGGAGAACCCAATCCTGCGACCCACCGGGTTTTCGCCCTGCGCGGTTCGGATTTTGACGATGCTCAGTGCGACGTCGTAGGCATCATCGACAGAAAGTTTCCCATCGGCGCTGAGCAACGGCATCAGCGTGCCGCCCATTCTCGCCTTGATCAGAGCGTGGGCCAGGCGGTTGGCCTGCGTCGACATTAGCATGCGGTTTTCCTTATGTAGAGAATTTGTTTACCAAAGAGTCACAAAATGAACCCCATAATAAAGATTGTGGCGCATAAGTGCAAATACTTGCTGCAAATTTATATTTATGGAAGGACAGTCCGAGCAATGGCGAGAGAAATGGCGGGAGCTGGGAGCTTTTCAAAATAAAAAGTCCGACAGAGAGGTAGACCAATGCTCGGCCCCATAATTCGCCATGTTTGCTGACAAAAGAGGCGCCAATTTATCGGGACAAGGCGGTTTTTTGCCTGACGGAGACGCTGTTGAAATCCAGGTTTTGTCGCAAGCCAGCGCCGCTGTGCGACGCGGGGATCTGCAAAATCAAGGGCTTGGCGCCACTGCGCTCGCCACACAAGTTTCCGGGCTTCTGTAATCAGCGTTTCCTCAACCATGCCGCCAACCCATTGATTTTTGTGGTGTCTTAGGCGTAATCCGACGCCGGCGCAACATAGAATGTGAGCTTGCTCAGCGGCTATCGAATCCATGGAAATTTCGTTCAAAAAAGAAATACAGCAGCTCAGGCTAGGTGACGGTGAGACCTTCCACGGGGAGGGCATTCTGGCCATCACCAAGGCGTTGCTGCAGTCAGGGGTCTCCTACATCGGCGGTTATCAGGGCGCGCCGGTGTCCCATTTGCTGGATGTCATGGTGCAGGCGCGCGGGCTGGTCAGTGAGCTTGGTGTCCATGTCGAGGCCTGCTCGAATGAAGCTTCGGCAGCGGCCATGCTGGGCGCCTCCATTCATTACCCGATTCGGGGCGCGGTGACCTGGAAGTCGATTGTGGGTACCAACGTCGCGGCTGATGCGCTGGCCAATCTTTCCTCGCCCGGCGTTACCGGTGGCGTGCTGATGATCATTGGTGAAGACTATGGCGAGGGCGCATCCGTCGTGCAGGAACGCACCCACGCGTATGCAATGAAATCCACGATGCTGCTGCTGGACCCGAGGCCAGAATTGTCGACCATGGTGGATATGGTTGAGCATGCGTTTGCGATGTCCGAGGCTTCCAACATGCCTGCGATGATGGAGCTGCGCATACGCGCCTGTCATGTGCGCGGCAGTTTTATCAGCAAGCACAATCGTGCCCCCGCGGTGTCGTCGCTGGCACCATTGGCTGAGCCAGCGGATTTTGATTATGGTCGGCTTGCACACCCGCCAGCCACCTTCCGGCATGAAAAACTCAAGATCAATGAGCGCCTGCCGGCAGCGCGTGGCTACATCGTCAAGCATGGCTTGAATGAGCAACACGAAGGCAAGCACGACCATATCGGCATCATCATTCAGGGTGGGCTCAGCAATGCCTTGCTGCGCTCGCTGCAGCAATTTGGTCTGTCAGATGTCTTTGCCAAGTCTGATGTGCCTCTGCTGATTCTGAATGTGACCTACCCACTGGTGCATGAGCAGATCGCCGACTTTGCACGTAAGAAGCGGGCAGTACTGGTAATCGAAGAAGGCTCACCCGATTACATCGAACAAGAGATCGCTACATTGCTCAGACGCCGTGATCTGCAAACTGTCTTGCATGGCAAGGATCTGCTTCCGGCCACCGGTGAGGTGACACCTGAGGTCATGATGCGCGGCTTGTTACATTTTTTTACCCAACACCTGTCCGATGCAGACACCCGCCACGTACAAGCACTGCTCGAGGCCACCGATACACGCCGCACGCGCATCGCAGAACAGCTGGATAAAGCCTTGCCTGCGCGTCCGCCGGGTTTTTGCATAGGCTGCCCAGAGCGGCCCGTTTTCTCTGCGCTCAAGCTCGCGCAGCAGGAATTGGGGCCGGTGCATGTCGCGGCTGATATTGGCTGTCATTCATTCGCGACGTTCGAGCCTTTCTCGCAAGGGCATTCGATTTTAGGTTATGGCATGAGTCTGGCCAGCCGCGCCGGTGTATCGCCGATGATGGCGCGACGGGTGATCTCGATCATGGGCGATGGCGGGTTCTGGCATAACGGTTTGCTCACCGGTGTGCAGTCGGCGCTGTTCAATGGTGACGATGCGGTACTGTTGATTTTCAAGAACGGCTATACGTCGGCCACTGGTACGCAGGAAATCATTTCAACACCCGAGGCTGAGACAAAACTGCTTGCGGGGGACAAGCTCGCCAGTCTGACTGCCAGTAATCGCACCATCGAAGATACGCTGGCTGGTTTGGGTGTGAAGTGGATGCGTACCGTGCATTCGTATCGCGTGGCCGTGATGCGTGATGTGGTCAGAGAAGCACTGACGACAGATTTCAATGGGCTCAAGGTCATCATCGCCGAAGGTGAATGCCAGCTCGAGCGACAGCGACGCATTCGTCCTTGGTTGGTGGCATTACAGGCGCGAGGTGAGCGCGTATTACGCGTGAAATATGGCGTCGATGACGATGTGTGCAATGGTGATCATGCCTGCATGCGGCTCTCTGGCTGTCCGACACTGACACTCAAAGATAATCCCGATCCATTAAAGGTTGATCCGGTGGCAACGGTAATTGATGGTTGCGTAGGCTGTGGCTTGTGTGGCGAGAATGCGCATGCTGCAACACTGTGTCCGAGCTTTTATCGTGCTGAAGTCATACAAAATCCGCGTTGGTATGAGCGCCTGATCGCCGCACTGCGCTCAACGGTGCTGCGTGTTCTGCAACCGGCATAATAAATAATTCTATGCGTCGCAAACACATGCGTAGTCACGCCATCGATAGAAACCCCATGGCTAGAAACACGGTGCATGCCGCGAGCACGGCACCATGAGTTTTGTCATCGCCCCGAGCGCATCATCAGACGCCAGGCCATCGTCGTCCACCCTGTCTGAGCCCCTATCGGTGCTGATCGGCGCACTTGGTGGCGAGGGTGGCGGCGTACTCACTGAGTGGCTCACCGCGATTGCGCGTCATGCCGGCTATGCAGCACAAAGCACCTCCATACCCGGTGTCGCGCAGCGCACGGGCGCGACCACTTATTTTTTCGAGGTGTATCCGGTGCCCGTGGTGCAGCTGGGTGGACGTCAACCTGTCTTTAGCCTCAATCCCATCCCCGGCAGGCTGGATGCACTCGTTTCTTCCGAATTACTGGAAACCGCCCGCGCTGTCAGCAACGGCCTGCCGTCGCCCGAGCGCACATTGATCATTACCTCATCCTCGCGCACCTTGACCCATGCAGAGCGCAGTCATCTCGGTGATGGCCGTCTGGATAATGCAGCGCTGCTGTCCATCGTGCAGAGTGCATGCCGCGCAAACCATGTGCTGGACATGCAGCGCATCGCACGCGACAACGGTACCGTCGTCAGTGCGGTGATGCTGGGCGCGATCGCAGGCAGTGGATTGTTGCCCTTTGCCAAAGACGATCACATCACGATCGTGCGCGACAGCGGCCGTGGTGCGGAAGCCAGCCTCGCCGGTTTTGAAGCTGCATGGCAGTGGGTACACGAAGGTCGTCAGCAAGCCGCGTTTGCAAAGCAACTTGTTGATGATGCCGTCGCTGCGTCGGGACCATCGGTGCTGAATGCGTTTCCAACCGGTGCGCGCGACTTGCTTGCATTGGGACTGTCGCGCGTGATCGACTACCAGGATGCCAGCTACGGCGAGCTGTATCTGTCGCGCATGCGTCAAGTGTGCGACGCCGAGGCCAGTGTGGGTAGCGGTGCTGATACAGATAATCCAGACACGGAGCAGGGCGCCATTACCCGCGAAGTCGCGCGCTGGCTGGCACTGTGGATGGCCTATGACGACATTGTGCGTGTGGCCGATCTCAAGAGTCGTGCCTCACGCAGTCAACGCGTACGCAATGAAGCGCGCGTGGCTGACGGTGATGTGCTCAAAACCTACGAATACTTCAAACCCGGGGTGCCGGAAATCGCCGCACTCCTGCCGGTGCCTCTGGCCGAGCGCCTGAAAGACATGAATCGTCAGCGTCTTGCCGAAGGTCGCACTGTGTGGGAGATGCCAGTCAAGCTGGCTTCGCACACGGTGGTGGGCACGCTGTTGCTGCGTCTGCTCGCTGCGATGAAACATCTGCGACGCTGGGGCAGTCGTTATGCGGAAGAACAAACACTCATTGACGCATGGCTGACAGCAGTGCTGGAAGGTGCGAGGCAAGACAGGGCGCTGGGTTTTGAAATCGCGCAGTGTGGCCGTCTTATCAAAGGTTATGGCAGCACCAATGAACGTGGGCGTGACAACCTGCTGCATGTAATTCGCCATCTCGCATCACCGGCATTCGGCACTGCGGCTGAGCGCACCGAGGCCATACGCCGCGCTCGGGAAGCTGCACTGGCCGACGATGCTGGTAAAGCGCTCGATAAAACACTCAATGAACTCGGAGCACCGCCGCGCGCGATCAAGGCCCAGCCCATACGCTGGATGCCGCGTCAACGCATCAAGACAGGATCTGCTCCATGACCAAGACAGTGATTTACGAAGTGCGCGTGGAATTCGGTGATTGCGATCCCGCTGGTATTGTGTGGTTTCCGAATTTCTTTCGCTGGATAGATGCGGCATCCCGTAATTTTTTTATCGAATGCGGTGTGCCACCCTGGCAGGAAACACGACAAAGCATGGGCTTGATCGGCACGCCACTAGTCGACTCCCAAGCGAGCTTCATCAAAACCGCCAGCTATGGTGATGTGCTCCAGATTCACACGCACATCAGCGAGTGGCGCAACAAGAGTTTCGTGCAGAGTTATCGCGTGATGCGGGGCGATGAGGAGATCATCCGGTGTACCGAGGTCAGAATCTTTGCGGCAGATAAGGTCGGCGGTGGGATACGGGCAGTGGCGGTGCCAGAGGAGATTCGGGGGATGTGTTCGTGAAGGCACTTGAGGGGTTGTTGGACTGTCTCCAAGCCTCACGGCGGTATACCTAAGAAGGCTTACAGTTTCAAAAATTGTTCAGTATATTGAACATTATTTTGCGGAGATTTGGGATGAATCTTCAGGAAATTGGAAAGCTTGTCCGCGCACGCAGGGAAATCCTTGGCCTCAGTCAGCACAGGCTGCCAGACTGGCCGGACTGTCTCGCACAACCATCACTCTGCTCGAGACCGGGAGTTTGGCTGACCTTGGTATTGCCAAAGTCACTGAGCTTCTGGATTTGCTTGGGCTAGTTCTCGATGCACATCAGCCTGATCATTCAAATCTCAACGCGATCCGGATGGCTGGCGAGACGGCCAGCGTGAGTTACAAGGAAAGCCTGACGCCGAATGAACTGATACTGGCACTGGCCACCGGCGAGATTCCATCCAACCGTGCTGCGCATTTCTCCACGCTGATGGACGAGGCTCCACTGAGCCTTATTGTTTCCTCTGTAGAGATGGCTGCGCTGAAAACGACGGTACCCACGAAGCAGATCTGGAAGCACATCAGTCAATGGACAAGAGATTTTCAACCGCCTAGAAAATGCTGGGCCTGATTGATGAGTCAAATAAAAAATCCGGCATCACTTCATGAAGGTCCTTGGATAGGGCTTTTGTAACAGGCGTTCAGACTTATCGATGATTTTTAGGCGAAGGGTAGACTTTTGGGTCCCTTTTGGACATTTGGTGGTGGTACGGTGCTTATGCTCCGATACCACCACAGAAAGAGCAAGGATATCGATATCTTCGTACCCTACCCGCAATATCTGGGGTATGTCACGCCAAGACTGAGTGACCTTGCCATGGAGGTTGCTTCTGATTACGTCGAAGCGGCTGGCTACGTTAAGTTAAGGAAGCGCTGAACAAATCCCTTTTACAAGGAACTTTACTCAGCAATTTTTGAACTGCCTAATTTTTGGGCAATTATTTTAAAAGTTTGTTAAAAACGCTGCGAATTTATCCGCTTTAAGCGGATTGTTCCGCTGCAT
>SYFN01000063.1 GCA_005800405.1 Burkholderiales bacterium | reverse complement strand
CTTTTCAGTCAAGGTGGTCGTGCCGGCGTCGGGGTGAGAGATGATGCCAAAGGTGCGGCGACGTGCCACTTCGCGCGCGAGATGCTCTCGCGACAGGCTCTGCGATGGCAGGACAGCATCTTGCTCGGACAGCTCGTTTTCAGTATTGCTGGACATGGGGTGATTAAGTTTGACGAAGGCTAGCCCGCTAGTTTAACCGCAAAGTAAATTTGTCCGATGGTTCGCGGGTCTTTGTCTGACAACGAGAAAGATTGACCGGGCGCCACCCATCACGTGGCGCGCCTGAACTTCGAAAGATTCCAAAGTCTATATTGGCATGACAATATTTATGGCAAATGAAACTCTGCCCGTGAAAAAATTCCACCGAATGTATTTATGCGAATTGCATACCGCCCTTCGCCGAGCAGGGCCTCGAAGATCTCTATGGCAGCTTGTATGCATCACTTCCCCAACTGCAGCATTACGATCTTGCGCACGTGCATACCTATGCCGCTTGGTGCGATGGTCATCTATCTGCGATCCTGCTGTATTGCCTTGATGGCTCACGGATTCGAGTGATCAATGAAGGTATGCGCATATCCCCCGATGAACTCGACCGTTTTGCCAACGCAGTTTTTGGGTACTACACGAAGGTCTCGGTCATCACCTTGCACGCGCAGTCCAAGAGCGAAAGGAACCCGCAGCGTCCATCTACCCGCATGGCCGTGACCGAAGATATCGTGATTGACCTTCCCGGCAACGAACAGTGCTATCTTGCGCAACTGGGAAAATCCAGTCGAAAGTCTCTTAAAGAGCATTTGTCGCGAGCCCAACATGAACTTCCCGGATTTCAACACAAGGTAGTGACTGGGGAGGCAATCAGTGAGGCACTGGTGGATCAGATCATCGGTTTCAATCATGCGCCCATGGCGCAAAAGCAGCGCCGATCAGCCATTGATGGAAAAGTGCGAGCGCATCTGATGCGATTGCTGAGAGCACGTGGTTGGGTAGGCGTGATAACTACCCATGATCGCATTTGCGCTGGCACGCTCGCCTGTCGGTTTGGCGATGACGTTTACTCCATCTTCAATGCGCATGATCCGCAGTATGACGCGTACAGCATGGGCAATCTGAGTCGCCACCTTTTGATCAATGCATCAATACACGCAGGGGCACGTCGTTTTCATCTGCTGGGCGGTCAATCATCTACGAAACGCAACGCGCTGAGACAACGACACACGCTGTATGACATTCGGCTCTATCGGTCGCAGCGGTGTATCGCGAGGGATATATTCAATCTGATCAGGCTGGCGAAAGAATCCCTCGTCTATCGCATGCGGACTTGGCTGGAAGATCTGAACATGCGCCCACATCCAAGCAAGATCGCACACGCTGTCTTGTCGCTGCAAAAAATGCTGCGCACCACGCGCGGTTACGTTCGCAGATTATCGGGGTTGCCCGCTTAGCGCTGGTACTTTAGTGAGGGCCAGAAGCAACCAGCAGACTGCAGCGCAGCTTCCCGACCAGCAAGGTATCGGTGCTGCCACGCCACCATCGTAGTGCCAGCGGCTTTTGGCGGGAATGACCAACGATGACCAACTCAACCTGAAGCTGATGCGCCAGTTCCTCGATAACGGCAACCGGTTCACCAACTTCAAGGTGACGCGTCACCGCCAGCCCTCCAGCGATGAGAAAACTGGCTCCGGCTTCCAGCTCTTTCTCCATTTTTTCACGCTCGGCTGCGAGCCCCTCTTCGACACTGAGCACAGCTGCCGCGGCGAATTCTCCCACCAGCAGGTACGGCGGCGGACTGACTACCACCAGCAAATGGATCTGCGATGAGGATGATGGAGACAGCCGCAGACATTCCTCTAAAGCCAATCGGCTCTCAGGGCTGCCGTTATAAGCCACCAGAATCTTCTGATACATGAGGGTCTCCCACATTATCGGCACGGATCGAATGGCGGTTCAGCCGCTTGTGCCTGAGCGCTGATCATACAAAACCAGAAACTTTTATCGCTACATAGATAGCCAGGCCATTGATTTTCTGCCAACGGCGTTGCGCAGTTCGGCTGGGTCACCGCAGAGCATTCGCTGATGCAACGCTTCTCGCAGGAAGCGCTGATTAAATAAAAGCGGAAACTTTTGCGGCAAGGTTTGTGCCATCAACCCCTTGATTCCGCTGATCCCCGCGCCGCACAGCTCCGCTGGCTGACCATAAAACTTGGAATTGTTCAGCGATTCGCTAAGCTACACCAAGAAACTCGCGAGGGCAATTCGTTACCAATGAGGGAATTTGTGCACAGTTTCGGTGGATAGCTTTGTGGATAAACAGACGGAATATTGGTCAAATCATTGATTTCTATTGATATTCTTCAGGTGATCGAGATCAGGTCAATCGGTGGATATCCGGCAACGACTGACAAAAAAACCCGACGAGACTCGGGGTCTGTCGGGTTAAATCCATCCTTATTCGAAGGCTGGAGGCGCCTTGCCGAAGTATATCAACCGTCTTCTTGCTGGTCTGCTTTCGATTGGTGATGCCAGATATGCGCCTGAATGATGACTCGTAAAAAAAGAATGAGGAAATTATATAAAAGTCGATATTCAGAGACTGATTCAATCCCAACAGCCCTTCCAATACCAAAGTCGCTATTTTGGAATCACGCTTACCGTGACTGCTATCGAGACGGATGATGCAAACAAGTTTCTCCGAGCTGAAATACGCAGCGAAGAAAAAGGTTAGTTTGGGTGATCGCTGCCTGTCGCAGATCGAATCGGTGCCCCCTAGGGCCACCCTAGTGCCGGCACTCCAATCGTATTACCCCAAGGGCAGCAAGCGTAATCGACCCTCTATTGCTCCGGAACGCAAAGAATGACTCAAGTGCATGCCCAAGATGCGTCTTAAAAGTTTGATGCTGCGTCATAACCACGCAGAGGGGTCAAATTTACTGCATTGAGTCTCACTTTTTTAAACATGTCGTATAAAAAGAGGCAGGCTCAATCAAGACTGAGCAGAATTCAGCACGAGACCGATTTGTTCAGCGCTTCCGTATGTCAAGGACAGTTTATCAATGAAGCAGAATTCTGGCATCAAAACCAAGCAAATATTATTTTTAGTCAACAAGAATCTCAGGAGGCGCCGATTAAATAAACCCGAAAACTTGGGTGGCTAGGTCAATGGTAGCAAAGCCCTGATTTTGCTGGCCCACACGTCGTACAGCTACGCTAGCCCACTATTGAACATGGATTTATTCAGCGTCTACTTAATAATTTTATGAGAAATGTATTTGAAAAATTGGCCAGAATGCCGCGCTTAGTTAACTGTTATAAAAAAATTCGTTATATTGTTATTTCGGGAGGGCTACTCCTTTTCGCGATTCCTTTTTTTCTTTATCTTTTTTGTTTCAATTGGTGAATTCAAGGACGAAGTGCAACTTTGATTAATGGGTTGGATGGCTGAGGTGCATTAGTATCAAAGCCTTTTGACCAGCCAGTCGAAGAAGCACATGACCTATACACACCTCAGCCAAGCCGAACGTTATCAGATT
>SYFN01000062.1 GCA_005800405.1 Burkholderiales bacterium | reverse complement strand
TGATCTTCTTCTTCGCGGCGTATTCTAGTTCGGAGAAACTAGTTTGCATGAGCAGTCTCGCTAGCAGGGGGCGTAGACGTAATTCTAAAAGAACAACTGCGTTACGGGAAGGCCTTCGGGGAATAAATCAGCGCTTCCTTAGTAGTGTGTGAATCATATATTTGACACAGGGTCTGGCACAAGGCATCGTGATCAACTTTCCGTAACCCGTTGCACTGGAGACACCATGGCAGCCAATGACCGTTCCAAGAATATTACCCAGGGCGTAGCCCGCAGCCCCAACCGCGCCATGTATTACGCGATGGGCTACGAAAAATCCGATTTCGACAAGCCCATGATTGGCGTGGCGAATGGTCATTCGACCATCACGCCATGTAACTCCGGTCTGCAAAAACTGGCGGATGCGGCCATCGCGGCCACCAAGGAGGCAGGTGGCAATCCGCAGGTCTTTGGAACCCCTACCATTTCGGACGGCATGTCCATGGGTACTGAGGGGATGAAATATTCACTGATTTCACGTGAAGTGATCGCCGACTGCATTGAAACCTGTGTTCAGGGCCAGTGGATGGATGGCTGCGTGGTCATCGGTGGCTGCGACAAAAATATGCCAGGCGGGATGATTGCGCTGGCGCGCACCAATGTGCCGGGCATCTACGTCTATGGCGGCACCATCAAGCCAGGTAAATGGAAAGGCACTGATCTGACCATCGTCTCGGCCTTCGAAGCCGTTGGGCAGTTCACGGCCGGCAAAATGTCCGAGGAAGATTTTGTGGGAATCGAGCGCAACGCCTGCCCGTCTACTGGCTCCTGCGGTGGTATGTTCACCGCAAACACTATGTCATCCTCCTTCGAAGCATTGGGCATGTCGCTCATGTATTCGTCGACGATGGCGAACCCGGATGACGAGAAAACGGTTTCCGCAGCGGAATCGGCGCGCGTCTTGGTCGAGGCGGTCAAGCGCAATCTGCGTCCGCGCGACATCATCACTCGCAAGTCGATCGAAAATGCCGTGGCCGTGATCATGGCGACTGGGGGCTCGACCAACGCGGTTCTGCATTATCTGGCGATCGCCCACGCAGCAGAGGTGGAGTGGACCATTGATGACTTCGAGCGCATGCGCAAGAAAGTACCGGTAATCTGCAACCTGAAACCCTCCGGCGAGTATGTGGCTACCGATTTGCACGACGCGGGTGGCGTTCCGCAAGTCATGAAGATTCTGCTCAATGCAGGTCTGCTGCATGGTGATTGCATCACCATCACCGGCAAAACACTGGCCGAAGAGCTGGCAAATGTGCCCCATGTGCCTCGCGCCGACCAAGATGTAATTCGCACGATCGACAAGGCGCTGTACAAGGAAGGGCATCTCGCTATCCTAAAAGGCAACTTGTCTCCCGAAGGTTGCGTCGCCAAGATCAGTGGCCTGAAAAATCCGGTCATCACCGGACCCGCGCGAGTCTTTGATGACGAGCCCTCGGCGATGGAAGCCATCCTGGCCGACAAAATCAAGGCCGGTGATGTCGTCGTCTTGCGTTATCTGGGACCACGCGGTGCCCCGGGTATGCCGGAAATGCTGTCACCGACCTCAGCCCTGATCGGCAAAGGTCTGGGTGAATCGGTAGGCTTGATTACCGATGGCCGTTTCTCGGGTGCGACGTGGGGTATGGTGGTCGGCCACGTAGCACCCGAGGCGATCAGTGGTGGCACTATCGGCTTGGTGCAGGACGGTGATTCCATCACCATCGACGTACACAAGCTACTGATTCAATTGAATGTGCCCGACGAGGAAATTGCCCGCCGCCGCGCTGCATGGAAAGCACCCAAGGAAAAGTACACCCGGGGTGTATTGGGCAAATTTGCCAAATTAGCATCGACGGCCAGCCGCGGCGCAGTGACTGACTAAAGTTTGTGAGCGAATGTAATCACGCCCGCCGTATCGTGTGGGCGGTGATAGTGTTGACCGTAAGCAGAATTACCAAAAAGATGTAAAATTTTGCGGTCATCAATTTAATGGAGATTGACATGAAACGTATCCTTGTCGCAGCAATCGCTTTGGGCGCATTGGTGTCAGGTGCTGCATCCGCCAGCGAGCAGCTGGCAAGAGAAAAGAACTGCCTTGCGTGCCACGCGGTAGATTCCAAGCTGATCGGTCCAGGTTACAAAGAAGTCGCTGCCAAGTACAAAGGCGACAAGTCTGCTGAAGCCAATCTGGCAGCCAAGATCATGAAGGGTGGTAGCGGTGTATGGGGTCAGATCCCGATGCCTGCAAACCCACAAGTGTCAGATGCTGAAGCAAAGACGTTGGCTAAATGGGTTCTGTCGCTAAAATAATCGACCGCATTCATCAAGTAAAAAAGCGCTCTTCGGGGCGCTTTTTTGTTGGCCGCTGAAGCGTCACGCTGATCCCCCAGATTACCCATTTTTTGAACTATTCAAAAGTCGATCGTCGCTGGACCCCGGACTGCGCCGGGATCCAGTAGCTTTAGTTTGAATAGGAAATTTTCTGCTTATCGGACGCGCATGATGCAGTAACAGACACTTGTTCCCCTGGATGAGTGAGGTGCGCTGCAGACGAAGGTCCCACTGAAAGAGACGCAGAACCCGTTGCCAGTCATCATTTGGTAACAGCGATTTGCGAACGCTTGCCACCCTTGTACGTATAGAGCGTCAGCAAACCATTCTTCATATCGCCGCGCGCATCAAACTCGATCTTGCCGGTGACGCCGTCGTAGTTGATCTTTGCGAGCTCTGGCAAATATTTGGCGGGCTCTACAGAGTTCGCTTTCTGCATGGCGGCGACCATCACCATTACTGCATCGTAGACATAAGGCGCATACAGCTTGACCTCGAGACCAAATTTCTTCTTGTAGTCATCGCGGAATTTTTCTACGATTTTTTTCTCGCTTTCCTCGACCCCACCGGCCTCGGCACACACTACCTGCCCATCACTCATGCCGGCACCTGCCAGTGACGGCAGCTGTTCGGTACAAATGCCGTCACCGCCCATGAATTTGGCTTGTATGCCGAGCTGCTTCATTTGGCGCAGCATAGGTCCCGCGACGGCATCCATACCACCGAAGAAAATCAGGTCGGGCGACTTGCCCTTGATCGCGGTCAGGATGGCATTGAAGTCGGTGGCTTTGTCGGTGGTGTATTGACGACCCACGATGGTGAGGCCAGCAGCTTTGGCCGCTTTCGCGAATTCGTCGGCGACACCTTGGCCGTAAGCGGTACGGTCGTCGATGATCGCGATGCGCTGCGCTTTGATATCCGATGCGGTATAGCGGCCAAGTGCGCCACCGAGCTGGCCGTCATTGGCCACTACACGAAACGCGCCCTTGTAGCCTTGCATCGTGTACTTGGGATTGGTCGCTGAGGGCGAGATCTGTGGTATGCCAGCGTCGTGGTAGATTTTTGATGCCGGAATGGTGGTACCTGAATTCAGGTGACCCACAACGCCGTTGACCTTGGCATCAGCAAGTTTCTGTGCAGCGGCGGTGGCCTGCTGCGGATTGGCACCGTCATCTTCACCCTGCAGCACGAACTTGATTTTTTTGCCGCCGATGGTCACACCTTTGGCATTGAGCGCATCGATCGCCATGCGTGCACCATTTTCATTATCTTTGCCCAGATGCGCTATCTGACCCGAAAGTGGGCCGACATGGCCGATTTTTACCACCTGTTCTTGTGCCATGACTTTCGTGCTGATGGCAATTAGCATGATCAGGGATAAGGCGGTACGGTTGAGCTGCATGGATACCCTCCGAGACGAAAAACAAAATGATCGATGATTTTTAAGCTTACCCGATCAGCGTGCCGCTAAGGTGCTGAGTTTTGGGGCTTGCTCGGCTTGTCCCTTGCCTGTGAACGCAAAATCAAGATCAGGGCGCCGGCCGGACATGATGTCGGCAATTGCGCGGCCTGAGCCACAGCCCATGGTCCAGCCCAGTGTGCCATGGCCGGTGTTCAGAAAAAGATTGGGGATCCGGGTCACGCCTATGTACGGAACATTGGACGGGGTGAGCGGCCTCAGCCCGCTCCAGTACACCGGGCGTTCATAGTCGCAGGCGTCAGGGAACAGTTCTCTGGTGCGGCGGGTAATGGCTTCACAGCGGGCTGGATTGAGTTCTCGGGAATAGCAATTGATTTCGCAGGTACCGGCAACGCGCAAACGATTGCCGAGCCGCGAGATCACGAGTTTGTGTCCATCATCGGTGAGTGACACCTGCGGAGCGAGTGTCGGGTTGCGTACTTCAAAGGTCGCCGAATAGCCCTTGCCCGGATACACCATCAGCGGAATGCCCAGAGGTTTGAGCAGTGTGGTGCTGAAGCTGCCCATCGCGATTAGTACACTGTCGGCATGCACTGCCTGATGACGCCCCTCGGCATCAATGACCTCAACGCCCGTCAATCGTTTCGAGCTGCCTGCACCCTCAGTAATCAAGCGCGTGGCCATCGTGTTGAAACGAAAATTCACACCGGCAGCAACGGATCGTTGTGCAAGGCCAGTGGTGAATTTGTAGACGTCACCGGATTCATCCGTCTGGGTGAAATCGCCCCCAACGATCTTGTGACGTATGGCACCTAATGCGGGCTCAATGCGGACAACCTCGTCAGCGCTGATCGTCTGACGCGGACATCCAAGTTCGCGCATCAGCTGTGCGGCGGGAAGTGACTGACGAAATTCTTCTTCGTCGGTGTAGAAATGCACAATGCCACGTGTTTCGCAATCATAGTCAATACCCGTTTCGGCACGGACTGATTGCAATGTCTGACGGCTGTAGTCCGCCAGCGTGACGATGTGCCGGATGTTGTGAGCAGTGCGATCTGCTGTGCATTCACGCAGAAACGCCATGCCCCAACGCCATTGCAGCCAGTCGGCTCGTGGACGAAACAGCAGTGGCGCATCCTCCTGACCCAGCCACTTCAGGATTTTCAGGGGTGCTGAGGGATTCGCCCAAGGCTCGGCGTGAGAGACAGAGATTTGACCGCCGTTCGCAAAGCTGGTCTCAAGCGCAGGGCCGGGCTGGCGATCAATGACGATGACCTCATACCCTGTTTTTTGCAAAAACCAGGCGGATGCGGTGCCGATGATACCGGCGCCAAGAAAGATGATTTTCATTGGAACATCCTGTGAGATAAGCGGATGAATGATGCAGTGGCCGCTGCAACGGGAGTCAGGATTGTAAAAACACTGTGCATGAAATAGGCGTCATTTACGCCACGGATTACTCAAATTTTTGTTCGCAACACAACAACCCTCTGTACTTCAGCTTGGATGCTGGTGATCTGCCGATATTCGTGCGATTTCATCCGATACTGCACGCCGCACTTCCTCTTCAAGACGCTGTTCAAGCAGCCCGCCCACTTCGAACGCCAGCGTCGAAGAAAGTTCCGCTGCAGCATTCTGGGCGGCACCTGGTAATGCATTGGCCAAGGCCGAGAGCAGTTCGGCTTGCAATTTTGCGCCTATCGCTCGTGGCAGGTGTTCCCGGAGGGCCGCTTCGAGTAGCACGGGAATCTGCATGGCCAGTTCCGCACTCAGGCGTGCTGTCAGTTCGGCTTCAATAGGCTGCAGCGATGGTGGCGGGAGCGTCGCGTTATTTTCCGTGTCCGCGGCCACCGAGGTAGCTGCACCTGCAGCGAGAGCTTCAACGCTGGCGATGTTTTCTTCCCGGTCAGAACTGATGTATGCGTCATCAACAATGATGTCAGTGAGTACGGGTATATCAGCATCGGTATCGTCACCGGAGCCGGTTGTGTGGTTCGTATCGCTCATGTTTTTTCTGCCACAAAATGGGTGAGAGGATAGCCGCGTTGCTGGTACTGCCGGTAACGCTCGCGTCCGGCGGTGAGATCATCTTCATCAGTAGAAACGACTTCAAATAAACGCTCAAAGCGCGCGAAATGCGCTGGCGTCTCGCCCGACAGGTTGATCAATATTTGATGATGAGGAAGTGCCACCTCGGCATCATCTGCTAGGATGACGGGTGTTTGCGGTGCCAGCGTATCATCAGTGGTGACGTGAGGCAGGAAATCTAGTTCCGAAAAAGTCCAGAGCGCTTCATCCAGCGCTCTGAGCTGCTGTCGGTCCCGAGAAAAAATCACGACACGCATATCGGCCGCACGTGCCTTGCGCACCAGCCGGCAGGCGTACAGCAG
>SYFN01000061.1 GCA_005800405.1 Burkholderiales bacterium | reverse complement strand
GCAGCGGAACAATCCGCTTAAAGCGGATAAATTCGCAGCGTTTTTAACAAACTTTTAAAATAATTGCCCAAAAATTAGGCAGTTCAAAAATTGCTGAGTAAAGTTCCTTGTAAAAGGGATTTGTTCAGCGCTTCCTTAGGTCTGAAATCTTTTCATTTCTCTGACATAATCCGGGCCGCTAGCTGACAAAAAGCTGACGGATGTTGCGATTATCAAAATTTTTCAAGCCTTTTGCGGTCCGCTGCGAGGGCTCGTTGAACAACCCAGGAAGGGTTTTAGCGACAAAATGGCCGCAATGCATTGATTTTTATAGATCTATACCGTCAGGTCGTTGGCGATGGAGCCGTGAGGAATACGTGCGGCTCAGCGCTCGGCCTTGATTTTGGAAGCGTAGACCCCGAAAGGAATGTCAACGCCGCAAGCGGCCTGACAACATGGATTTAAAGCGAGGCCTCGCACAGCGAAGCAGCCGGCGAGCTGGTGAACAAGGATTTTTTAGGATCTCCCTCAATTGGACTGAGAGCACACCTATGTCGAGTAGCACGAAGACCCGCAAGGGCCCACTTTCCCACCCCATAGCATCGATCCCGGCTCGCGGCTTTTCCGGCCTGCGGGCTTGTCTCTTGCTGGCCTGCCTGACCTTGCCCGTGGCTCATGCGGCAGAGCCCGCCAAACCGGCGCCCCGGATGATCAGCATCGACGAGCTGGTCATGCTGGTGTTGCAGCACAATCCGGGGCTCCGTTCTGGCCAGCGCACCGTGGATATCGCTACCGCCGGCGTGACCACCGCGGGTGCAATCCCCAACCCACGCATCGAGGTCAACACGGGACGCAACGGTACACCAAGCCAGTCTGCACAGGCCGGTAATGTCTTGGGAATCGGCGTATCGCAATTCATCGAAAACCCGAATCTGAGATCTGCACGTGTCAACACGGCGCTGTACGCCGAGCAAACCAGCTTGCAAGTCCTCTCGCAAATCCGTAATGAGCTGGTAGGCCAGGTCAAGCTGCGTGCCTATGAATATCTTTTGCGCAAAGAAGAGGCGCTGGCAGCGGCCGATGCACTGACCCTTCTCCAGCAAATCCGCGAGCGCGTGCAAGTTCGCGTGGGCACTGGCGAAGCAGGTAAGTATGAACTGATCAAATCAGACGCCGAAATCATCAATGCTCAGCAGCGCGAGCAAGCCGCACGGCTCCAAATCCAGCAGGCAGCCATATTGCTTAACCGCCTCGCTGCGGGTCAGCTACCGCCGGTATGGGATTTGGATGCACAGCTCAATGAGGTCACCGCCCTGCCGCAGCTGGAAGTACTCAAAAAAACAGCGGTTCAGTCCAACCCTGAGCTGCGCGTGCTTGAATCCGAATTTGAAAGAAATCAATCACGTATCGCCGAGGCCATGGCCAGTCGTTTGCCCGGCCTAGAATTGCGCCTGTCGCAGATTCGAGAGCCTGATGTAAGACAAGACATCTTCGGTGTATCCATTCAAGTGCCCTTGTTCGACCAGCGTCGTGGTCCGCGTGCTGAAGCCATCGCAGAGCGCGAGCGAACCACCTCCAGACTGGAAGGTCGACGCGCCGAGCTCATCCAGCAGCTTGAGCTGTCGTGGAAATCCGTTGAGATCGCCCAAGTGCGTATCAAAGCGCTGTCCGAAGGTGCCATGCGCGATGCCGAGGCGGCGCTGCGCGTGGCCCAGGCCGCGTACCGCTTTGGCGAGCGCGGCATTCTGGATGTGCTGGATGCACAGCGAGTGTTGCGCTCGGTGCGGCAGGACTTGCTGCTGGCACGTTATCAGCTCCAGGCTTCTCTGATCGAACTCGACACGCTCGCCGGGCGCTATGCCAGCCCGAACTAATAAACCCAGAACCACATTTCATTCAACAAACACCATCATGACCGTAACCCATCTTCACCGCATTGCATCGCTTGCGGTATGTTGTTTCGCACTAACGCTGGCCGGCTGCGGCAAGGAAGATACGGCCAAGAAGCCTGCAGCGCCTGCTGCGCCTGCCACGTCCTCTGCGTCCTCTGCGCCCGCCGCATCCGGTGCCCGGAAAAAATCAGACCCGATGGAAGTTGAACTCAATGCGGAAATGGGCAAACAATTCCGCGTCGAGGCTGCTCAGATGGCGAGCATCGCCATCTCGCAGAAAGTGGTGGGGCGTATTGAAGCCAATGAGCACAGGACAACGCGTATTGGCGCCTCAGTCTCGGGTCGGGTGCTCCAGGTGATGGCCGAAGTGGGTGACCGTGTCAAGGCAGGACAGGCGCTGGCCCGACTGGCCAGTCCTGAGCTGACCAATGCGCAGCTCGCCTACCTGCGCGCCGTCTCCAGCACCAAGCTGGCCGAGCGCTCGGTCGAACGAGCGCAGCAACTGGTGCTTGCTGATGTGATCGGCAATGCCGAACTGCAGCGTCGCGAAGTTGAGCTCTCCGTTGCACGCGCCGAACTGCGTGCAGCGAGCGACCAGCTGCGCCTGATCGGTATGGCACCGGCAGCGATTGACAAACTGCGCGAAACAGGTGCGCTCGCCTCTGAAGTACCGATCACATCAACCCGTACCGGCATCGTCATTGAGCGAAAAGTCAGCCAGGGTCAAGTTGCGCAACCGGGTGATCCCCTGTTCACCGTCGCGGATCTGTCGAACGTATGGGTCGTCGGCGCGCTACCTGAACAAGACGCCAACTCAGTCAAATTGAACCAGCGCGTCGAAGTCGAGGTGGCTGCGCTTGGACAGCAAGTACTCAGAGGGAAAATCGTTTTCATCAGCGATACCGTACAAACTGAAACGCGCACCGTGCCCATTCGTACCGAGGTCGATAATCCGAAATTCGAGCTCAAACCACAGATGCTGGCGACATTGCGCCTCAATGGACTCTTCGTTGATCAGCTCGCGATACCGGCAGCGGCCGTCGTGCGCGAGAATGACAAGGACTATGTGTTCGTCAAGGTCGCAGATAACCGCTTCCGTCTGACCGAAGTACAGTTGGATCCGCCGGCGGGCGAGCTGAGGCCCGTGCGCAAAGGTATCGACATAGGAACGCCCATCGTCGTCGATGGCAGCTTCCATTTGAACAGCCAGCGCAAGCGCGCCGAGCTGGAGTAATGCCATGATCAATGGCTTGATTCGTGAAGCGCTCAGCGCGCGACTGATCATGGTCGTCGTCGCATTCGCCCTCGTGGGCTTTGGTGTGAGATCAACCTTGCATCTGCCGGTCGATGCTTTTCCCGATGTGACGAACGTGCAGGTGCAAATCGCCACCGAAGCGCCCGGTCGCTCGCCCGAAGAAGTCGAACGCTTTGTCACCGTGCCGCTGGAAATCAGCATGACCGGTTTGCCCGGACTGACCGACATGCGCTCTCTCAATCGCAGTGGTTTGTCGATCATCACCCTGGTGTTCACCGACAGTACCAACGTGTACTTCGCGCGGCAGCTGGTGATGGAGCGCCTGATCGAAGTCAACCCACGTCTGCCCCAAGGCATCACACCCGTGTTGGGGCCGGTGTCGACAGGTCTGGGTGAAGTGTTCCAGTACACTATTGATCACCCCAATGACGGTAATCGCAAGCTCAGCGACATCGAATTGATGGAGCGCCGCTCGATACAGGACTGGGTCGTGCGCCCCATGCTGCGCTCTATCCCAGGTGTTGCTGAAATCAACTCGATGGGCGGTCTGGAGCGACAATATCAGGTGCTCATCAACCCTGACCGTCTGCGTCACTATCATCTGTCGCTGGAAAATGTGCGCAATGCCATCGCGAAAAATAATGCCAACTCCGGCGGTGGCATCTTGCCGCAGGGGCCAGAGCAATATCTGATTCGTGGTGTGGGTCTGACGCGAACCGTTGAAGACATCGGCAATATCGTCTTGCAGGAAGAGCGTGGCATACCGGTTTATGTCCGAGACGTCGGTGAAGTCAAAATCGGTGCTGCAGTACGGCAGGGGGCGCTCGTAAAAAATGGCATCACCGAATCCGCGGGCGGTATCGTGATGATGCTGCGCGCCGGTAATGCCAAAGAAATCGTCACTCGCATCAAGGAACGTGTCCACGAGATCAACAGTAAAGGCATGCTGCCGAATGGCTTGCAGATTGTGCCTTTCTACGACCGTACCGAACTCGTTGATGCTTCGCTCTGGATGGTCGGCAAGGTATTGATCGAAGGGATGCTTCTGGTTGTGATCGTGGTTCTGATCTTCCTTGGTGACATACGTTCCAGTTTGGTAGTGGTGGCTACGCTGATCATCACGCCGCTGGTGACGTTCATGATCATGAACAAGATCGGCTTGTCGGCCAACCTCATGTCGCTGGGGGGACTGGCCATCGCCATTGGCTTGATGGTCGACGGCACCGTGGTTGTGGTGGAAAACGTCTTTCACAAACTGGGCCATGCGCCCCCCGAGCAACGGCTTGCCATCGTGCGCGAGGCGACACTGGATGTAGCCAAGCCCACGATCTACGGCATCTCCATCATCATTCTGGTGTTCCTGCCGTTGATGACGCTGACCGGCATGGAAGGCAAAACGTTTTCGCCACTGGCGCTGACGATTGCGATCGCGCTGGCCGTATCGCTGGCGGTATCGCTGCTGCTGTCGCCCGCCCTGTGCTTTTACATCCTGCGCGGCGGTGCCGACCACGATACCCCGCCGATTGCGTGGATGAAGCGCCACTATCTTCGTCTGCTCAATCTTGCGCTCAGCGGCGAAAAAACCACCGTCATTGCCGCTGTGGCGCTGCTGGTGAGCTCCATCATGCTGGTGCCATTATTGGGCAAGAGCTTCATACCGATCATGAAAGAAGGATCGATCACACCTTCTATCATCCGCATGCCCAGTATCTCGCTGGATGAATCCATCAAGATCGACATGCTGGCCATGAAAATCATCAGCGAAATTCCCGGCGTGCGCATGGCCGTTTCCAAACTCGGACGCGGCGAATCCCCCGCAGATCCTTCCGGGCCGAATGAATCCGACCCCATTGTGTCCATCGACCCGGAGTCTGACCGCACACAGGTCGAAATCGAAAACGATATTCGCAAAGCACTCTCCGGCATGCCCGGCGTGCAAATCGTCATGAACCAGCCTATCTCGCAGCGCGTCGATGAAATGCTGACCGGTGTACGATCACAGCTAGCCATCAAAATTTTTGGCGACGATCTAACCGAACTCAAGCGCCTCTCCGAAGAAGTCGCGCGCATCGTCAAGGAAGTGCCCGGTGCGCGGGACATTCGTGTCGATCGCTTGTCGGGACAGCAGACACTCACCATCGACATCGACCGTCGCGCCATTGCGCGCTATGGCATCAATGTCGCCGACATTCACAGCATCATTGAAACTGCGATCGGCGGCAGTGAAGTCAGTCAGTTGTACGAAGGTGAGCGCCGCTACGGCATTTTGCTTCGTTACCCCGAGTCCTTCCGAAACAGCGTTGATGTCATCCGCGAGACCATGCTTCGCACCACTGAAAACGTGATGATCCCACTCGACAATGTCGCCACCATTCGTCTGGTGGACAGCCCGCCGACGGTCAACCGGGAATCTGCCAAACGACGGGTGGTTGTGGGCGCCAACGTCACGGGGCGCGATCTGGGTGGTTTTGTCGCCGAGGTTCAGCAGCGCGTAGACCAACAAGTCAAACTGCCCGAGGGCTATTATTTCTCCTGGGGCGGTCAGTTCGAGAACATGCAGCGCGCAATGGCGACGCTCATGGTGATCGTGCCGCTCACCATAGCGGCAATCTACTTCCTGCTGTTCCTGATGTTCAATTCAGTTAAGCTGGCCGGACTCATCATCACGGTGCTGCCCTTCGCTTCCATCGGCGGGATTTTCGGGCTGGCACTCACAGGTGAATACCTCTCGGTACCTGCTTCAGTCGGCTTCATTGCGCTCTGGGGTATTGCGGTCTTGAACGGCGTCGTTCTTGTGAACTTCATACGACAGCTACGCGAAGAAGGTATGCCACAAGCCGAGGCAGTACGCGAAGGTTGCAAACAGCGTTTCCGGCCGGTGATGATGACGGCCACGGTTGCGCTTCTGGGTCTTGTGCCCTTCCTGTTTGCCACTGGACCGGGATCCGAGGTTCAAAGACCACTGGCGACCGTTGTGATTGGTGGACTGATTACCTCAACTCTGCTTACGCTGGTGGTGCTGCCAGTGCTCTATCGCTGGTTCGAGCCACCCATTGAGGACACCACCTTGCATCGCGGCTAG
The DNA here is from genome assembly GCA_005800405.1 of Burkholderiales bacterium. Taxonomy (GTDB): domain Bacteria; phylum Pseudomonadota; class Gammaproteobacteria; order Burkholderiales; family Burkholderiaceae_D; genus Pernthalerella. The sequence goes on along the minus strand of SYFN01000061.1, from coordinate 10,072 downwards.
CGCAGGACCAGTGCGGATCCCCGAGCTTCTGTTGACCTTCGCCGGCGCGGTTGGCAAGTCGGGGTAAGCGGGTCATCCTGCGCTATCATCGCGCCAACATACCATCGAGGAGGGCTGTGATGACCGAACCGAAGTGCGCCGCATGATCCGGCTTGAGCTGGCCGGTTGCAGCGGCGGTATCGGTGGCAGTGGCCGCCAGACGACCAGCTATCTATTGAATGACGCCGTGCTGATCGATGCCGGCACGGGTCTAGGCACCTTGTCGCTGGAGGTCATGGCACGTATCGACCATGTCGTGCTGACACACGCCCATCTGGATCACATTGCTTGCCTGCCACTGCTTGTAGATTCGGTGGCGGCCATGCGTGACACACCACTCCAAGTCTGGGCCCTGCCCGAGGTTATCGCCATTTTGCGGGCTCATATCTTCAATGATCAGATCTGGCCCGACTTCACCGTGATTCCTGACGCCGCCAACCCCTTCCTGCAACTCAAGGCTTTGCCTGCAGACGGCGTCAACCTCGCTGGGCTGAGTTTTACCACCTTGCCGGCGCTGCATGGCATCCCTGCGTGCGGCTACAGCGTTAACCAAGGCAACACGACGCTGGCGTTTTCCGGTGACACCGGTGATTGTGCCGCCTTTTGGGAAGCAATCCATGCGCTTCCTTCGCTGACAGCGGTCGTTGTGGAATGTTCTTATCCATCGACCATGGCCAACATGGCCGATTTGTCCCTGCACATGCATGCAGGCGCACTGGTGCAACGGCTACGTGCTCTTCCACTGGCAGCGGCGAGTGTGGTGATTCATCGGAAACCGGGATTTGAAGAAGCCATTGCACAAGAATTGTCGGCCGCATTGGAAGACCGCGATCTGCGATTACCGCAACCCGGCGAGATATATCAGTTCGGTTGACGCGGCGTCACTGTGAAGAGGTCTTGATAGCGACGTCACCGCCACGAGGCCCAATCAGGCCTTCATCGCATTGTGCATATAAAGCTGCAGCAGCAAAGCCTCAAGCACCGGTGTCGCGATACCGCCTTCTTTGGCCAGCAGATCACGCAGTCCCTGCGCAGTAATCTCCATACAGGTCGTCGCTCCGACCGCCTGCGCCGCCGCACTGCGCACGCCACCCGCAAGCAGCGCCTGCTCGCCGAACGAAGCACCGGCGGAAAGCAGCGCGATCTGACGATGACGCTCACGATCAAGGATTGCGACCTGACCCGATTGAATGACATAAAAACTCTTGGCGATATCACCAGGCTCGAAGAGCACCTGGCCATCCGCATAGTTGACTGCGTTGAATCCGCTCATGACAAACTCTCCGGTGGAGAAGAGAGATTGAGAATGCGCATGGTCGTAAAGCGGCAAATACCTTTCAGGCCCGCGTTCAGACGGCGTACCTCGCGCAACGCACGGTCTACCGGAATCACCTTGGTCGTCACAACCGTCTTGGCGACGGCATCCCACTGATAGACACTGTCAATGAGGCCCTCGGCCAGACCAAACACACTGCCTGGACCAAACAAATGACTGCCCTTCTCGCCCGTGGCGACGACCTCGCCAGAAATAATCACATGGGCAAATACCGGATGCTCCCCACGCTCGGCAACCTTCTGACCAGGGTTGAACAAACCGGAGTTCAGCAAATCGCTTCCCCAGAGTTTGAAAAACAAGCGCTCCGCGCTGGAAAATTCGTGACGATCGTAGGCGTCGTGGGCCTCGCGTGATTTGGGATCGGTAATCCCCAGCGCCTTGAAGCGCTGCACGTCCAGCGCGAAGCGAAAGGGCTCTCCCTGCGAATGAGTGCTCATGGCATTGTGATCTTGTTTTTATTGTTCGGATTTACGCCACTGCATTATAGGTTCCTGCAAGTCTACTTGTCAGCTATACGTCTGCCTGAACATTCGAATTGTTTTTAAATTGAAAACAGCTTGACTGTTCTTTGCAACGTGCTTCTTAACTTCAGCGGCAAGCTGTAATAAGATGTGCATCGACTTGAATGGCGCCCTAACAAACCACAACCGGGCCATCTCAATCTCAACAGCCACACGATTTCCACCCAAAATAAAACCATCAGGGGAATCACATGGAAATATCAACAGCCATCGACATCCGTAGCGTGATGCAGGCATCCGGTGTCATCATGGCTTATAACGGCTCAGTGTCGGATGATCTCATGGTCACGCTGGCCGACATCCTCAAGTCCCGCATGGAAGGACTCGATGACGCAAAACGCTCCCGTACCGTCTTCTCCGTATTCATGGAGGGCATGCAAAACCTGATCTGGCATGGTCGTACCAGCCAGAACGCAGGCGGCATGGTGTGTATCTCCCAGCAAGACGGCGAGATCACCATTCTCTGCGGCAATCGCATCCAGCGTTCAGACTCGGTCAAGCTCAAGGAAACACTCGAACAACTGCAGGCCGCCGACAAGGACACCATTCGTCAGCTCTACCGCGAAGGCATGTCGCGCTCCAATGAACACGAAGGCCCCGGTGCCGGTCTGGGACTGCTCGAAATCGCACGCCGTGCGTCACATCCGATTTCGTTTGCCTTCATGGATATTGACGAGCAGCATGTGGATTTTTTTCTAGCCGCGCGGATTTAAGGAGGAGCAGCAATGAGTGATCTACATATCGCGGCAACCGATCGCACGCCCGAAATCGAGCTGTCTGCCGATAAGGGCATTTTCATTATGCGTGGCGAATCGTTTCCTGAAGATGTCGCAGCGTTTTACGGACAAGTCATCATGGCCATTGATGCCTTGGCCAGCAGCATTCAAGGCCCGCTCAAGGTCGATGTCGCCATGGTGTACATCAACAGCTCAAGCATCAAGGCCATGTTCCGGATTTTCGAAGGACTGGAAAATGTGCGCAAGCACGGTCACCCTCTCACGATTACCTGGCACTTTCAGGATGATGACGACATCATGGAAGAGCTGGGTGAAGACTTTAAAGACCGCTTCCCCGAGCTGCCTATCAAAGTAAAAGTAAGCTGAACGCGGGCCATCTTTATGGAAGATCCGCTATTTGACCTGTACGACCGCGAAAAGCGTTTACTGGCTGAAGGGCCGGAAGTGCTGACGTCCGGCGACGGCGCCGCCATAAACGCTTTCGCGCATCGGCTGTTTGAACGATTTGCCAAAGTCGTCAGAGAAAATGAGGATCTCACACGTCATTCCGACCGTCAGGAACAACGACTGGTTAAACTCAACCAGAACCTGAAAACGCAGACACGCGAACTTGACGAACGCAAGACCGCACTTGAGGCCTTGTCCCGGCAGCTAGCCAAATACCTGCCGCCGCAGATTCACGAAGCCCTGTTCGAGGGCAAACATGACACTCGCATCACCACACAGCGTAAAAAGCTCACCGTCTTTTTCAGCGACATTAAAGGGTTCACCCAGACCTCGGAGAGCCTTCAGCCTGAAGCGCTCACCGAATACCTCAATGAATATTTTTCGGAGATGACGCAAATCGCGATCGATCACGGTGCCACCATCGACAAATACATGGGTGATGCGATGATGGTTTTTTTCGGCGATCCTGAGACACGCGGCGTGCGGGATGATGCCCGTGCTTGCCTCGAAATGGCGCTGCAGATGCATGAAAAACTCAAAATTTTGCACAAACGCTGGCGCGCTAGCGGCTTTGATCAGCCCTTCGAAGTCCGTATCGGTATCAATACCGGCTTTTGCAACGTCGGTAACTTCGGTAGTGAACAACGACTGTCCTACACCATCATTGGTGGTGAAGTGAATCTAGCGCAGCGCCTCGAATCGCACGCCGATCCCGGCGGCATCCTGATGAGCTACGAAACCTGGGCCCATGTGCAAGATATGGTCGACGTGGAAGAGCGCGGCGCGATTCAGATGAAAGGTATTGCGCGCGATGTCAGAACCTATGCGGTCAAAGGCCGCAAGGCGACTGGAGAAGCGCTGATATTTTCGTATGACCACCCGGCCGGTGTATCGATTGATATCGATCCCACGACGCTGGATGAAAACGAACGCGCGCAGTTATCGGAAAAGCTGACGACGCTGGCGGAGGCACTACGCCGACAATAATCATGATAGTCAACTCAAGCAGCGCGTCGCTCAAAACTCGCCGCAACGGCAAACTGCCAATGACTGCAAAACGGCTCCGGCAACGACACCAGCTGCGCTTCATCCATCAAAGCCCCCTCGGGCACCGTGGGCAGCACTGAGGCCATAGGCACTGCCACGCCGGAAGCATTGCGTATCATGAGGTGATCTGCCGTGATCTCGCCCGGCCGCTCCAGACCCGCGGCCCCCACCAGCTCAGCCAGTGCCTCGACGGTCAGCGCATGGAAATTTTTAACGCGCTCTGCTTTGTCGGTCACCACCAACGCGCGCTGACGATTCGGATCCTGCGTCGCCACACCGGTCGGACAGTGATCAGTGTGACAGCTGCGCGACTGTATGCAACCCAGCGCAAACATGAAACCCCGCGCTGAATTGCACCAGTCCGCTCCCAGCGCCATTGCGCGTGCGATATCGAATGCCGAAATGATTTTGCCGGACACACCGATACGCACGCGATCGCGCTTGCCTATGCCCACCAGCGTGTTGTGCACCAACCGAAGACCTTCACGCATGGGCATACCAACATGATCGGAAAACTCCACCGGCGCAGCGCCCGTGCCGCCCTCGCTGCCATCGACGACAATGAAATCAGGATACGTCTCTGTCTCCAGCATCGCCTTGGCCATCGCAAACCATTCCCAGGGCTGGCCAATGCACAACTTGAAGCCGACCGGCTTGCAGCCTGAACGTTCGCGCAGGTGCTGTATGAAGCCCATCAGCTCCAGCGGCGTGGAAAACTCGCTGTGCGCTGCCGGTGACACACAATCCTCACCGAGCGGCACACCACGTGTCGCCGCGATTTCAGGCGTCACTTTCGCAGCGGGTAGCACACCGCCATGACCGGGCTTGGCTCCCTGAGACATTTTGATCTCAATCATCTTCACCTGAGGCGATTGCGCCTGCTCGGCAAACTTGTCGGCATCAAAACGTCCGGTCGGGGTACGACAGCCGAAATAACCTGAGCCGATCTCCCAGATCAGATCACCGCCATGTTCACGGTGATACGACGAGATCGAGCCCTCGCCGGTGTCATGCGCAAAGCCACCCATCTTCGCGCCACGATTGAGCGCGCGGATCGCATTGGGCGAGAGCGAACCAAAGCTCATGGCAGAAATATTGAATATCGACGCCTCATATGCTTGCGTGCATTGCGGACCGCCAATACGCACCCGAAAGGTACTTGGGTCTGCATGGCGGGGCACTGAAGAGTGTCCCATCCATTCACTGCTCAGTTCATATACTGCCTTGATCGTGCCAAACCCACGCTTGTCATTCATTTTCTTCGCGCGCGAATAGACCATCGCACGTTGATTGCGCGAGAAAGGCAGTTTTTCTTCGTCGCTCTCCAGAAAATATTGCCGAATCTCGGGACGTATGTACTCGAGCATGAAGCGCAAATGTCCTGATACCGGATAATTGCGCAGAATGGCGTGGCGATCCTGTCGATAGTCATGCCAGCCCAGAATGAATAGGCCCAGACAAATTGCCGACAACAACCACGAGAATGGCAGCAACACAATGATCCCAAAGCCCGATAGCACCCAAGGCAAAAAACGAGAATGTTCAGACATGCGTTGTCTCCTGAACTTTTATGTTTTAATTTTGGCAGATTCCTGACTTACCACGCACACTACCCCACCCGAGGAGATGACATGAAACGATTTTTTGTTTTACTGCCGCTGGCTGCCGGTCTCCTGACAGCGCCCGCATGCACTGATCATACCGTAACGATGCAATTAGCCAATGAACAAGGCAGTGGTCGGGCCATTGGCACCATCGTTATCACCGAATCGCGCTATGGCGTCGTGTTCACGCCCGAGCTATCCGGCTTGCAACCCGGTGTCTAAGGATTCCACGTGCATGAGAAGCCCTCGTGTGCCTCTGCTGAAAAAGACGGCAAGATGGTACCCGCGCTGGGTGCCGGCCCTCACTACGACCCGACCGGCAGCAAGCAACATTGCACGCCCTGGGGTGACGGCCATCTGGGCGATCTTCCCGCGCTGGCCGTGTCGGCCAATGGCCATGCGGTTAACCCCGTGCTGGCTCCACGACTCAAACTGGCCGATCTGAAAGGCCGCTCGCTGATGATCCATGCAGGGGGGACAATAATGTGGATCATCCCGCACCCCTGGGTAACGGGGGTGCGCGTTTGGCTTGTGGTGTGATTCAGTGAATCGAGCAGTGAGAACTGAAATTTGACCGCAATGCTCGTTTCGCGGGAGGGTCCCCACAAAGATTTTTAGGTACGCGGCGAAAGACGCTGCATCAATTAAACTCCACATCCACCGCAGGATCCCCCGGCAAGCCCACGTACTGCAGCTTGACCTTCATGCCCGGCTTGGTGGGCTGCGGTGGAATGAAACCACCGAGACTCAGCAAATCGCCCTTCTTGAGCGTGATGCCGTCTTTTTTCAATTCGCGTGCCAACCACATGGCAGCGTTGATTGGGTTGCCCATCAACGCGCTACCCTGTGCGCGGCCGAGTTCCTTGCCGCCTGCATTTTCATCGGTCAATATCACCGTCATATTCGCCAATGCATCGAGAAATGCCTGACTCTGCACAACAGGAATTTCCATACCCAGCACACCCCCACGGAAAGCGACATTGGTTGCAATCATCGCTGTGCCACTGAATTGGCCTTCCAGCATGAGATCGGGCAGTTCAATGAAAGGCACAATGCCCTCTAAATAAGACAGCGCCTCCATCGGTGTCGCGGCGTCAGCCAAGCGCGGATCTTTGACTTCGACGATAAAGTCCGCCTCATACAAAGGGCGTGCACCAAAATCTGCGGGCAGTATCGCGACGATGTCAACCATATTGCGGTCGTACATGTAGCCCCACTTAGGCCCACTCACACCGAAACGCTCTTGCAGCGCGAAATTGGTAAAGGCCGCTTTATAGCCGACCAGTTCACCCAGTGCCACCTTCAATTGCTCACCCAGCTTGCGCTTGGCGCACTCGGCATCCGCAAGACTGAGATCGTTGCCAAAGCCCTTGCTGATGTTGCGTTTGTTGAAATCATCGACATACGCCGCGACCGTAGCATCATCGGGACACGCAGCCTGCACTGCAGCGCAAGACAACATCAAAGCCAACAGGCTAAAGCGAAAATTCATGAATCCAGTCTCCTATCGAATCAAAAGGCGCCCATAGCACCTTTTTCGGTCAAGCATAACATTCAGGCTTCGGACTAACGGCGCCAGAAATCCGGACTGAACACCACGATCAGCGTGAACAGTTCCAAACGACCCAGCAGCATCGCCGCTGAGCATACCCAGATCTGAAAATCATTCAGTACCGCGAAGGTCGTTGCCGGCCCCACCAGATTTAAACCCGGTCCCGTACTGTTGATGCACGCAATAATCGCCGTGAAGCCGGTGACCACATCGGCACCACTGAATAGCATCATCATCGTGCAAACAATGATGGTCGCGCTATACAAAAACACAAATGCCAAAATCGAATACAGCACCGATGTGCCAAAGGTACGGCCATTGAGTTTGATCACGACTTGCAGGCGCGGGTGTATCAGTCGTCGTAGTTCACCATAACTTTGCTTCAGCAACAGTTGCGCACGCACCATCTTGATACCACCACCGGTGGAACCCGCCGCCGTCGCAAAACAACACAGAAACAGCATGAAGACCGGCGCGAACACGGGCCACAAGTTGTAGTCTGTGGTCGCAAATCCGGTGGTGGTTGCAATGGACACGACATTGAAACTCGCAAAACGCAGCGCGGTCAGAAAATCGCTGTACGTGTTTTCACGCCACAGGTAATACGCCACCAGTAGCACGCTGCCTATCATCAGCAACCAGAACGCATGCGCCTCGCGATCCACACGATACGGATTGATAGTGCGACGCGTGAGTGCCAGAAAATGGGTGGAAAAATTAATCCCGGCCAGCATCATGAAAAATACAGCAATCGCTTCCAGGAGTGGCGAATTGAAATGCCCAAAGCTGGTATCATGAGAGGAAAATCCGCCAAGACCCATCGTGGAAAATGCGTGCATCACAGCATCAGCAAAGCTCATGCCGCCCCACCAGAACGCAAGAATATTTGCGCTCGTAATTAAACCATACACACCCCACAAACCTTTCGCCGTCTGGGCAATACGCGGCGTGAGCTTTTCATTTTTCATCGGTCCCGGTGTCTCAGCCTTGAAGGCCTGACTGCCCCCCACACCCAAGAGCGGCAAAATCGCCACCGACAACACCACCACGCCCATGCCACCAACCCAGTTCATCAAGCAGCGCCAGAAATTGATCGACAGCGGCAGCTTGTCCAGATCACTTAATACCGTTGCACCGCAGGTCGTCAAGCCCGACACTGATTCAAAATACGCATCCGTAATCGACAAACCCGGAATCTGAAACAGCAAAGGCAGACTTGCAAAGGCAGGTGCCACCGTCCAGGTCAGCGCGGCCAGTAAAAATCCATCCCGCACCTGCAGCTCCGGATCGCCCACGCGCTTGCACGTCATGCGCCAAAAGATGTAGCCAAACATCAGCGTCAAGCCGATCGCTTTGAAAAAGCTGTCGCTCGCACCATCATCGGCGCCAATTGATACCAGCCAGGGGATCACCAGCACGCCGGCGATCACCACGATCACAAACGAGAACGCGTGCATTACTGTATTCAGTCGGACCATGTACATCAGCGGTCCTTAGACGAACAAGCCGCTGACCTGTAGCAGACGCTCAACACGTGGAATGATTTTTTTGTCGTTCACGAAAATGACCAAATGATCCTCAGCCATGATGATCTCATCGTGGTGCGCCATGATTACCCGATCATCGCGCACGATCGCGCCCAGAAACGCACCGACCGGCCAGTTGATTTCATCCACCTTGCGACCGACCACCTGACTTGTCACGCGGTCGCCATGCACAATCACTTCCAGCGCTTCGGACGCACCGCGCCGCAAGCTGTGTACCTGATCCACGTCGGCCCGTCGCACTTGCGACAAGATGGTGCCAATCGTCGCGTCCGCCAGACCGATCACGATATCAATCGTGCTGTCTTCCAGCAGATCGACATAAGCACTCTGATGAATCAGCGTCACCACCCGACGTGCTCCCATGCGCTTGGCGAGCAAGGCGGCGATGATATTGCGCTCATCGTTGGCGGTGGCTGCAACAAAGAGATCGATTTGATCAATACTCTCTTCCAGCAGCAGCTCTGAGTCACTTTCGCTCGCATTGAAGACCAGGGTTTTTTCCAAACGCGAGATAATATATTTCGCGCGCTCGCGGTCAGGCTCGATCAGTTTGACGCTAAATTTTTTTTCCAGTGCCATCGCCAGCCGCAGACCAATATCGGAGCCCCCCGCAATCATCACCCGCTCGACTGGACGATCCATTTTGCGCAGCTCTTCCATCACCTTGCGCATGTCGCCGGTTTCGGAAAGAAAGAAAACTTCATCACCCGTACGCACGATCGTCTGTCCATCAGGACGTATCGCACTGCTCTCACGGAAAATCGCCACAATGCGCGCATCAATATTGGGTAAATGGCGTGGCAAATCCGAAATCGGATGACCCACCAGCAAACCATCTTCACGCGCACGAATCGCCACCAGCATCACGCGGCCATGCGCAAACTCCACCACTTGCAGTGCTTCCGGAAAAGCTACCAGCTTAAGCAAATAATCGGTCAGTACCTGTTCCGGACAAATCACATGATTGATATCAAATAGCGTGCCATCCGAGAGCTGCTCATCTTCCAGATACTCGATGGCCCGGATCCGCGCAATGCGCTTGGGCACATTGAAGAGCACATGCGCGATACGACAGGCCAGCATATTGACCTCATCGACTTCGGTAACAGCAATCAGCAGCTCGCAGTCCTGTACGCCCGCCTCAAGCAATACGGAAGGATGCGCGGCATTTCCTTGCAGCGTACGCAGATCAAACTTATCCGCCAGCCCTTTGAGATTCGTCGCGTCGAGATCGATGATGGT
>SYFN01000060.1 GCA_005800405.1 Burkholderiales bacterium | reverse complement strand
GTGGCCCCAGCCGATATCGGTTTTGGCGTCTTCCAGCTTTTGTTGTTCGCTCATGCGCTTGCGTAGCTCGAGTTCGTAAAGACGTGATTTCAGCATCGCCCAGGCTTCATCGCGATTTCGGTGCTGACTGCGGTCATTTTGACATTGCACGACAATACCCGTGGGCATGTGGGTGAGTCGGACAGCGGAATCCGTCTTGTTGATGTGCTGCCCACCAGCACCGGATGCGCGGTAGGTGTCGACCCGCACATCTGCCGGATTGACGTCGATGCTGATCGAGTCATCGACTTCCGGATAAACGAAAAGACTGGAAAAAGAGGTGTGGCGCCCGTTGGCGGAATCAAAAGGCGATTTGCGCACCAGACGGTGTACTCCGGTTTCGGTACGCAGGAATCCGTAGGCATGATCACCTTCGACCTTGATCGTTGCGGTTTTGATGCCGGCAACTTCGCCATCGGATTGTTCCAGAATTTCTGTCTTGAACCCCTTGCGCTCGCAGTAGCGCAGATACTGCCGCAGCAGCATTGAGGCCCAGTCCTGTGCCTCGGTACCGCCAGCACCGGCCTGAATATCAATAAAGCAGCTATTTTTGTCCAGCGGGTTGGAAAACATCCGCCGGAATTCCATCCCCTCGACCTGCTTTTGCAGTTCGTGGGTATCGGCTTCTACCGCGATCAGCGTATCATCGTCATTTTCTGCTCGGGCCATCTCCAGTAGATCGGCAGCATCGCGCAAGCCGCTGCGAATATTCGCGAGCGAATCTACAATATTTTCGAGGGATTTTTTTTCTTTGCCCAGATCCTGGGCGCGCTTGGGATCGTCCCAGACCTTGGGATCTTCGAGCTCGGCGTTGACTTGTTCCAGTTTCTCCGACTTCAGATCGAAGTCAAAGATACCTCCGTAAATCTTGCTCACGTGCGTCGAGGTCAGTGAGCAGGGCGGTCAGAGCATTGAGGCGTTCGGCTTCCATGGCGGGCAGGGCTTTTGTAAAGCCTGTGATTATACCTGTGCCAGGCGGCCGGCATTCGGGAGTGCGGCCAGTAACTCTAGCCGCAGCAGTCTACCGAGCAAAATGTGAAAAGAAACCCTGCTTGTACCAATTATCCATTGCATCGAGCCGATGCCGGTCCATGAGGCTAAGCTCGCTGGGATAATATTTGTCCCCAGTCTTGATCTCGCAGATGACCCCGACATTTCTGGGAATATACGTTTCTTTACCCATAGAGAAGAAGGCCATGAGCTTGCGCGTCACCGGAGGGTGAGTCGCGAAATCATTTTCCACGCGAACATGGATTTGCTTTACGAGCGTACGCTCAGAGATTTCCCCAACACCTTTCAGGCAGGCTCGACCGAGTGCTGCAGCGTTGAAGCATTTCTAAGGTAAATCTAGCTTCAGCCCGACATAATTCGCAATGCCGCTACCCATAGAATGGCCAGTGAGTTCAAGTTTTTTGCCGTTTTGTGTTAATTTTTCGTTCAGAAATCGCGTGAGTTCCAGTGTTTGATTATAAATTTTTGGTACGTCACCTACCCCCAAAAATTGCTTGGCACTGGCGCGAAGTTGCGGAAGGAGCGCCTTGCCGGAGGCCATACCTGGGATGCACAGCGCGTAGGTGTTTTTGTCAGAATCCAGCGGCCTGAGCTGGCAGCGTAATCCTGTGCTTGGATCCAGAAATCCTCCAGTTTTTCTATCGATCATGGTGGCGAATTCAGAACCTTGCAGTAACGTTTTCATCGTCGTTTTTGCTCTTCCGGCTTGGTAGGTATCCCGTAAAAACAAGGTTTCCGTACCGCTGAGTGCATAGTAATGCGATTTACTTTCATCCCGAATCTTGCTCACGGTTGCCAAAGAAATGGCAGAAGAATGGAAGGATGCTTCTAGCTGGCGCGGTATTTTTGCGCTGCGAAGTTGGAAGCTCTGCGCGGGTGGGGCGCAGGGATCATCATGGCCGACGTCATTCGAAAGTCGGTAAGAGCTCTTTTTTTGCGGAGCGGCCGAGAAGATCAATGGAGTCGTATCGCTGGCAGGCTTGGATGAGGGGTGGTTGGGAGCGCCGTTTATCGCGACCTGGTTGGCAGAAAAATAGCTTCTCAGGTGACTTAGCATGATCAGGCGAAGGGAATCTCAGAACTGACCAGCTTACCGGAATTCGGACTCGTACTCGGGTTCAAATGACTCCTCGCGATATCAATGGATGCGATGAAATTATCGAGCGTATTGCTGAAGCTTTGCGCATCGTTATCCGGTATACGCAGATTGTGACACAGCGAGAGCATGCTGATATCCGGATCCCAGGCGAGCCAGCACCCTCGCAATGCACGACCGAAAAGATTGAGCTCCATAGCAAAAATCAACACCGACTCTGGTATATCGTCGGGCGGACGGCAAACCGGAGCATAGAAATGGCAAATGCCGCCACTCTTATCCAATTCAATCACTATCACGGTGGCTTCATCTCGTACAAGGGCGGTAACTCCATCCTCGTCGAAACTGGCATCTGGTACGCGCGAGCTCAGCCAGCGTTCAACGGTGGTGATCGCTTTGCTGGGAGTAGTCATGGGCTGTGATGTGCTCATTAGCAGAGAGTCTCAAGCCAGCCGATTGTAGGCAATCAGGTAGCATCAGGTTGGGGTCTGATGCACTATGAAAGGAAAACGACAGTGCCGCCGAGTCCGTATCAGCCGGCTGGCTCGGCAAATTCCACCATCAGCTGCACCTGGGTGCGACCACTGAATTCATTCGCATCAAGGCGGTAAGCTATGCGAGCCCGCGGGGGAAGACTGTCAGCATGATTGAACCAGATGGCATCGAACTGACGTCCTTCGCGTTCGAGCTGCAGTTTAAGGTGGCGTTCTTTGAGCACGCGCTGATTCATGACTCTGAACTCATCGCAAAACACCGGCGGTGCGAACCCCTGGCCCCAGACCTGCGTCTCGAGTAGCGCGATGAAATCCAGACTGAAGTAGGCAGATTCGAGTGAGCCATCGGTTTCAATAATCTGTTCCAGCGCTGCGCGGGACAGCCATTCACGTCCGACCGCCTCGAAAGCCACCGTAAACTCGGCAAAATGTTCTTCACGCAGCGACAGACCGGCCGCCATCGCATGGCCGCCAAACTTGTCAATGAGCGTGGGTGCGCGCTTAGACACCAGATCAAGCGCATCCCGCAAGTGAAACTCTGGTATCGAACGTCCCGAGCCCTTGATCATTCCGTCGCCAGCTGGGGCAAAGGTGATGGTAGGGCGATAAAACTTCTCTTTCAGCCGTGAAGCCACAATGCCGATCACGCCCTGATGCCAGTCGGGATTGAACAGACAGAGCGTGGCATTGTCACGAACTTCGATATGTTCCAGCGAGGCGAGCGCAGCTTCCTGCATCCCGGCTTCGATATCGCGTCGTTCACGATTGATGTGGTCGAGCTGATGGGCAATTTGCCACGCTCGGTCTGTATCATCGGTGAGCAGACATTCAATACCGAGTGACATATCGGCCAACCGACCGGCCGCGTTCAGCCGCGGACCGGCGGCAAAACCCAGATCAAACGGGGTTGCCTTGCGCACGTCGCGGCCAGCGACCGAGAACAGCGCCGCAATACCGGGATGGGCTCGACCGGAACGTATGCGCGAGAGACCTTGCGCCACCAGAATGCGGTTGTTTGCATCCAGTCGTACCACATCGGCGACGGTACCCAGTGCGACCAGATCCAATAATGCATCCAGTCTCGGTTGATTGCTGGCGTCAAAGCGGCCACGCCGGCGAAATTCTGCGCGTAATGCGAGCAGCGTGTAAAACATGACGCCCACGCCCGCCAGATGTTTGCTGGGAAAGCGGCATCCCGGCTGATTCGGATTGACTATAACGGCCGCATCGGGAAGGGTGTCGGCTGGCAGGTGGTGGTCCGTGATGAGAACCTCGATACCACGTCGCTTTGCCTCGGCCACGCCGTCGATGCTGGCGATACCGTTATCGACCGTGACGATAATGTCTGGCGATTTGGCTTCTGCGGTAAGTGCGACGATTTCAGGCGTGAGGCCGTAACCGTATTCGAAGCGATTGGGTACGATGTAATCGACACTGGCACCCATGGCGCGCAAACCGCGCATCGCGACCGCGCAGGCGGTAGCGCCATCGCAATCGTAGTCGGCGACAACCACGATTTTTTTTTGCGCATCGATTGCATTGGCGAGAAATGCTGCCGCCTTGTCAATCTGCAGTAAATTCGAGGGTGCTATCAGAGCATCCAGTGTTGTACACAGTTGTTGCGCCTCGGTGAGCCCGCGTGCGGCCATCAGGCGCGCCATGACCGGATGCAGGCCTTGCTCGGCAAGCAAGGCTGCCTGACGAACGGCGTAAGTGCGGGGAACGATGCGGGTCATGGAGCAAGGCGAGCGAGCGAAGCGCGGATCCAGAATTTTCTCATGGATGCACGTCGAAGCTGCCATTCGTGTAAGCGGGTGCTGTCAGTGCACACCACCGTAATGCCATCGATCCCGCCCAGTTTTAGTTGAGTGAGCAGCGGCGAGATGTGGCTGGCATCAAGTTTTGCCATCGCCGTAAGCCAGCCAGACCAGTCGCCGGTGAGTGCGGGCCCCATTAGCACGTCCATCAGGCGCAATTCGTTGTCGTTAGATGTGGGTGCTCCGGGTCGTCCGAGGCTGCAGCGGGCCAGCTCTTGCAGGCCGGCCGCTTGAGCGTGCTGTTGCGCGGCCTGTCCGTCGAGTCCTGCTGAACCACCCCAGAGCCAAAGCGCGTTGACGCGTCGCTCGCCGCGCTGCTCTCGAGTGTCATTGATGGTGCGGGTGTGCCACAACATTTGTACTTCGTTGTGCAGCCGACGCCAATCGCGCTCTCCCGAACCGGTGGGCAGCCAGACATCAATATTGTGTCCACAGGCGGCATCTGGAGTGCAGGTGCGCAGCTCGGACCACCCATCTGCACGCAGCAACCAGTGGTGCGCATCACCGTAGCGCAGCGTGTAACCGAGTTCTTCGAACAAGGGATACGCCGCGTCAAATAGCGTACGTGAACTGGCATCGTCTATGGTGAGCTGGCGGCGGTCGGTCAGCACCAGATGATCGCGTGCGACGTGGAAATGCGCAGGTTCGAGCACGAACCAATACCCCGGCTCGGTGGGCATTCCCAGTTGCTGCATTAATGCATGGGCGATCTCGGGGCTGTTATCTAGCCGGCTTCCAATCAGCCTTTGCTCATGCGGCAGCAACGGCGCATAAGGCTCGAAAGCATCACGACGGACAGCACAGGCATGCGAAAGTAATTGCGCCAGCGATGGCGCTTGCAGTATCGCCAGCAGATCTTTGGCGTGCTCGGCTGGTGCGAGCGCAAAGGGAATAATCAGGGTTGGGTGAGGCATGATGTCATTCTAAAGGCTGCAGATCGCTGCGGGTGTTTTGTCGTAGGGCCTCGACTATGGCAAACTGCCGCCTTGTTTGCGGATACCCGCGTTCCGGAGCCATGTTTGGGCCTTTTCAAGCACCTGCCGTTTGAATGGATGATCGGCCTGCGCTATACGCGCGCCAGCCGGCGCAGTTCGCGCGACAGCTTCATCTCGTTCATTTCCCTGATCTCCATGGCCGGCATCGCGCTCGGTGTCGCAGCGCTCATTGTCGTGCTCTCAGTGATGAATGGTTTTCAGAAAGAAGTGCGCGATCGCATGCTGTCGGTGCTTTCGCACATCGAAGTTTTCGACGCCTCGGGCAGTCTGCCGGATTGGCACGCGACTGCGGCCCAGGCATTGAAACATCCTGAGGTACGCGGTGCCGCGCCCTATGTCGAAGCGCAGGCGATGGTGATTCGTGACGACACGGTACGCGGCGTTATAGTGCGCGGCATTTTGCCTCTGGAGGAGCCCAAGGTATCGGATGTTGCCTCCCAGGTTGTTGCTGGGAGCTTGTCCGATCTGAGACCCGGTGAGTTCAATGTTGTGCTGGGTAGCGAACTGGCACGCAGTCTGCGTATGAAAATTGGTGACAAGCTCACTCTGATCGCGCCGCAAGGTCAGGTGACGCCCGCTGGGGTACTGCCGAGACTCAAACAGTTCAACGTGGTTGGTATTTTTGAAGCAGGGCACTACGAGTACGATGCATCGCTGGCTTTCATTGATCTTCAGGACGCAGAACGCATGTTTCGCCAAGCAGGGCCCACGGGCCTGCGTCTGAAAGTCGCTGACATGCAACGTGCACCTGAAGTTGCCATTGATTTATCCGTGTCGCTCACCGGCAGTTTGTATTTGCGCGACTGGTCCCAGCAAAATCGCAACTGGTTTGCTGCGGTGCAGACAGAGAAGAGGATGATGTTCATCATCCTCACGCTGATCATTGCCGTAGCCGCTTTCAATCTGGTGTCCACGCTCGTGATGACGGTCACGGACAAGCAAGCCGATATTGCGACCCTCAGAACTTTGGGGGCTTCACCCGTATCGATCATAAAAATTTTCATGATTCAGGGCGCGCTGGTCGGCTTCATTGGTACCGGGATCGGTGTGGGTCTTGGTGTGCTGGTCGCGCTCAATGTGGATGTGATCGTGCCCTTCATCGAATCACTGTTTGCCGTGCAATTCCTGCCACACGATATCTACTTGATCAGTGCGCTGCCCTCCGATTTGCGTTGGCCAGATGTTTGGCGTATTGGCGGCATGGCACTTGCGCTGGCTTTCCTTGCAACTCTTTATCCCAGCTGGCGCGCCGCACGTGTGCGACCAGCGGATGCGCTGCGTTATGAATAATCCGAATCGGACTGCTACCGATGTGGTGCTGTCCTGCCAAGGACTCGGCAAGTATTTCACTCAGGGTCGCGACCGCCTGACGGTGCTGGAGAACATCGACTTCTCTGTCAGCAAAGGCGAACGGGTTGCCATCGTGGGCGTATCGGGTTCCGGCAAATCGACGCTGCTGCACTTGCTGGGTGGCCTCGATATGCCGAGTGCGGGCGGTGTGCATCTGCTTGGTCATGATCTGGCCACGCTTTCCGAAAGTGCGCGCGGCGACTTGCGCAATCAATCGCTGGGTTTTGTTTATCAGTTCCATCATTTGTTACCCGAATTTTCTGCGCTCGACAACGTGGCCATGCCCTTGCTGATTCGACGTCAGTCACGTGTCGAGGCCCGTGCTGCGGCCGCCGCGCTGCTTGAGCGAGTGGGCCTCGCGGCCCGCCTGTCGCATTTGCCAGGTGAGCTGTCTGGCGGAGAGCGTCAGCGGGTCGCCCTGGCGCGTGCGCTCGTGACTCAGCCTGCGTGTGTGCTGGCAGATGAACCGACGGGCAATCTGGACAGACACACCGCGCATCAGGTATTTTCGCTGATGCTCGAGCTGGCCCAGACCATGGGTACTGCCTTTGTGATCGTCACGCATGATGCTGAATTGGCCCAGCGTTGCGACCGCAAGATGCAACTGTCGGATCAGGGTTTGCAGCGGGACGCTGGCTGACGCAAGAACGCCATGTTTATCGACAGCCATTGCCATCTGGATGCCAGTGAATTCGGCGATGCGGCAAGCCTCATGGCAGACAAGGCCCGCGCCGCGGGTGTGTCCTGGATCATCGTTCCGGCAGTCGAGCGCGCCAACTTCGACAAGGTAGCTCACCTGTCTGCGACACTGCCTTCTTGTGTCTATGCGTTGGGTATCCACCCGATGTATGTACCCAATGCCTCCGAAGATGATCTGGGTGTGCTGCGCGAGCGTGTGCAGCTTGCAATCAACGATGACCATTTTGTTGCGGTGGGTGAAATTGGTCTGGATTTTTTCATTCCCGAATTGACCGCTGCGCCAATGCGCACGAAGCAGGAATTTTTTTACAGTGAACAGTTAAAGATCGCGCGCGATTTCGATTTACCCGTCATTTTGCATGTGCGGCGTTCACAAGATACTTTGCTCAAGTACCTCAGACGCATCCGGGTAAAAGGAGGTATTGCGCATGCCTTTAATGGCAGCGCGCAGCAGGCGCAGGCCTTCATTGATCTGGGTTTTGTACTGGGTTTTGGGGGCGCAATGACTTTCACCCGGGCTTTGCAGATACGTCGTCTGGCGTCCTCGCTGCCGCTGCCGGCGCTGGTGCTGGAGACGGATGCGCCGGATATTTCTCCCTCGTGGCTGCATCCGGCGATGAATTCGCCGGCGCAGACACCTCTTATCGCTGCAGTATTGGCCGAGCTGCGTGGCCAGTCACTGTCAGACATCGCGAAACAGACCACAGACAATGTCGTGCGCGTTCTGCCCCGCCTTGGCAGCCTCAAGATGGCCTGATTGCGCGCGTTTGCCTTGGGGCTGCTTGCAGGCATGTTCTGGCTGCAATCGCAGGCTACGCTACCCAATACGATTGTTTGCGCTGGTTTAGTGCTAACCGGTGTTGTTTGTCTTCCGCTGGCTGGTCGTTTGACGCGACGCACGCCGAACCAAATCGCGATCTCCCGCATATTGTTGCGCGCCGTGGCCGGCATGGCGTGCGGTGTCGCCATGGGTATTGGTTGGGCAGGGTTATTTGCCAACGTTCGATTGAGCGAAGCATTGCCGCCGGCACTCGAGGGCTGGGATCTTCAGGTGATCGGTGTCGTTGACAGCTTGCCGGATGGCGTAGCGCGAGGCGTCCGGTTCCGTATGCATGTGGAGAGTGCACATCTTCCCGACGGTGAGAAAGTCAAGGTTCCCGAATCGCTGTCGGTGGGCTGGTACGCAGATGGTGCGTAGAAAACACCCGTGGTGCGTCCGGGTCAGCGCCGGGAATTCACGCTCAGGCTTCGTCTGCCCCATGACCATGTGAATCCGGACGGTTTTGATTACGAGGCCTGGTTGCTCACCGAAGGAGTACGCGCTACCGCTTATGTGCGCCCCGGCGTACAAAAGTGCGGGATGAGTTCGTGCCTGAGCTCGGCGCGTACATTGGACGCGCACGGGATGCCTTGCGAGCACGTTTGCAGCATGCATTGCCTGATGCCGAGTATGCCGGCGTGATCGTTGCGCTAGTCATTGGCGACCAGCGCGGGGTGAGTCAGTCGGATTGGGAGGTATTCAATCGCACGGGCATTGGTCATCTGGTCTCCATCTCCGGATTGCATATCACCATGATCGCGGCGCTGTTCGGTGGCTTTGCGCGCTGGCTGTGGCGTCATTCTTTTTTCACGCGTGCGAATCTGCCATTGATGCTGCCTGCGCAAAAAGTCGGAGCAGCTGCAGGTTTGTTCGCTGCGCTGGTGTATGTAGCGCTGGCCGGATTTGGCATACCGGCCCAGCGTACCTTGTTGATGCTGGCGGTGGTTTCTGTTGCGTTTTGGCTCGGCCGGATTGCCTCGGTATCGCATGTGCTATGTCTATCGATCACGGTGGTTTTACTTTGTGATCCCTGGGCCGTGCTGTGGCCTAGTTTCTGGCTTTCGTTTGTGGCAATCGCCTGCATTCTTTATGCGTCAGTGGGTCGTACCAGGCCCGAGAGGGACGAACGGGCGGTGACTCAAGCAGTCAATACGCGTGCGACCGCCTTTCGCTCATGGCTCGGGCAATCATTTGCGGAAGCAACGCGCACGCAGTATGCAGTCACGCTGGGCTTGGTGCCACTGACGATGGCCGTGTTCGGACAGATTTCGCTCATTAGACCGCTGGCCAATGCCATCGCCATTCCTTTGATCAGCTTCGTTGTTACGCCCTTGTCATTAGCCGGCAGCATCGCACCCGCGCCTGTGTCGGTCGGGTGTCTGCAGTCTGCGCATGCGCTGGTAAGCGCGCTTGCGCAATGCTTGCAATGGCTAAGTGAGACTTCGTTTGCTGTCTGGCAGGCGCCGCGTCCGGTGGCCATGAGCGTGGTGCTGGCGATGGCGGGCACGCTGTGGCTGCTTGCGCCGCGCGGTTGGCCTTTGCGATGGGTAGGCGTTCTGGCCTGGTTACCGATGTTCATGGCGAGACCCGCAACACCGACACAAGGATTCTGGCTTACTGCATTCGATATCGGGCAGGGTAATGCGCTGCTGATTGAAACCAAACATCACCGGCTGCTGTATGACACTGGGCCAGCTTATTCAAGAGATACCGATGGAGCGACCCGTGTATTGATGCCTTATCTGCGCGAACGCGGTATCAGTCAACTCGATGGTCTCATCATCACGCACAGCGATACGGATCATTCCGGCGGTGCTGCCTCTGTGATCGATGGCATTCCGATTGCCTGGACCAGTTCTTCACTGCTGCGAGATCATGCCTTGCTCAGGAAAATGCCTTCGCACACTGCGTGTCGCGCTGGGCAAAGCTGGACCTTGGACGGTGTGCAATTCGATATGCTTCACCCGGATGATTACTATGCCAATGCCGAGCAACCCAACGCCCGCAGCTGTACCTTGCGCATTCGCTATCGTGAGAACGCGGTGTTACTGACCGGTGATATCGAAGCACCGCAGGAACGCGCGTTGCTGAATCGTGGCGCTGATCAGTTGTCTGC
Organism: Burkholderiales bacterium; assembly: GCA_005800405.1. Lineage (GTDB taxonomy): Bacteria > Pseudomonadota > Gammaproteobacteria > Burkholderiales > Burkholderiaceae_D > Pernthalerella. The sequence continues at coordinate 707 of SYFN01000060.1, read as the reverse complement.
GAGCGTGTTGTTAACGCCGGATTATGGCAGTGGCACGTCGTCGACGCCTGAATTTCTCGCCGCGGTGTCGCCGCGCCTGGCCTTGTTTCAGGTCGGGTATCGCAACCGTTACCGTCATCCCAAAGCGGAGGTGCTCGATCGTTATCTCCAGCGAGATATCGTCACCTTGCGTACTGATGAGTCTGGCGCGGTGCGAGTCACGTTAGGTGATGACATCACGTTTAGTGCCTATCGTTGTGAACGCCGTCGCTACTGGCTTGCGCGGGATTGTCCGTGACTGAGTTTTGCTTGCGGTTGCGCAGGGATACGACTGCCATGTCCGTGTCAGCATCAAAAATTTCGGGGACGCAGGGGAGTCGTGAGGCCACACGCGATAATAATCGTGCGACTGATCGCTGTTGCAATGCTGGGCTTGCGGTGTCACGATCTTGGTGCCCAACAGTCACTGCAGACGTTCGTCAAAGAAGGACGACCCGGCAGCACGCTGGAAATCGATAATGACTCCTTACCGCTGCGACGGGATGACGGTTTGTACACCAGTGGCGTCCGTTTCTCGCGCAGCTATCGGCTAAGGAAGCGCTGAACAAATCCCTTTTACAAGGAACTTTACTCAGCAATTTTTGAACTGCCTAATTTTTGGGCAATTATTTTAAAAGTTTGTTAAAAACGCTGCGAATTTATCCGCTTTAAGCGGATTGTTCCGCTGC
>SYFN01000059.1 GCA_005800405.1 Burkholderiales bacterium | reverse complement strand
CCGTGTCGCCGATCGCGTGCTGTTTATGGACGGTGGTCGTATTGTCGAGGACTGCAGCAGCGATGCATTTTTTGGTGATCCGTCACAACGCAGTCCAAGGGCCCGGGAGTTTCTCGATAAAGTCCTCGGCTACTGAGCTACTGCTTCGGGGTGTTCATACCCAGGAAGATCAGACAAACGTTCCAGCGTACGTGACCACCTTGCCACCCGATCCGATCTTGAAGCGCGAGATACCGGCAAGCTGGCGCGTATTGATACCACCCAGATCCAAAGTACGCACACCGCGCTCGCGCAGCTCATCAAATGCCCGCCACAGTAACAGGTTGTGAGCATTGGTATCCCGGCCTGCCTCGTTCGACCAACCCACGTGATAGGTCGCAGCACTGCCATGGATCAGAAACAGCATGGCAGCGACACGGTCTTTTTTGAGCTCTGCCCGAAGAATCAGCATGGTTTTGGTCGTTTGTGCACGCGCATTGATGTAGCTCTCCACAAACGCCAGCGGCAGACCGTAAAAGCTTTTGCTTGCTCGCTGTGCTCGCTCTTCTTCTAGCAACCAGCGGTATTGCCCGGGGTTGGCACCAGTGCGAACAATATGAAGACCAGCGCGTTCGGCTGCCACCAGGCGGTTGCGCCAACGGCCCTCCATCGCCGCGCGCAATTGCTCGGATGTCTGGGTCAAATCGATCAGCACGGTCGAATACCCCGTCATGACCCGGGTAAGCTTTTTCAGGCTGGGATCGCGGGGATCAGTGGCATCCGGAGAAAACAAGGCAAAACGCGGCCGGCTCATTGGCAGGGTACGCTTGAGTTCGCGATAAATGCGCGCCTGATGATCGGCGCTGACCGGCTTAAGCCAGAGCGGTCCGCGAGTACAAAGCGCAATGCCCATCATGAAGCCGTAACGGCGGCAGATGAACTGCGCAAGCGCGACCGTCTCTCCCTCAAGAATGACTTCGGCGCGATGGCACTCGACACCCAGTGCTTTCAAACTCGTCCCATAGGCCCAGTCTTGCTGCAACGCGCCGCCAAGCGCCACATGCGCCTTGTCCCACTGCAGGTAATCGATCTGGTTCCAGAGAATATGCATACCGGATATCTGTTGAAATAAAATCGGGTTGCCGCATGCCACCGATATAATTCAAGATCAATCAGGGCAACGCATGAAAAAGCGATTATGTAGCCGCGAGAAATTCCAGCCCATTCTCGGGCACGATATCGACAAGCCGCGCATTACCGCAGCGGGCTGGCTGCTTATTCTGTTCTATTTGGGTGTCCCTGCGATGGTCATGGGTGGTGCGATTGACTTCGCGGTGCAATGGGTCACCGGGGATTGCCTCGGGGTCTGGTGTTTGTTTCAATAAAAGTAATTTCATAAACTTTTAATAAATACCTGTCGGGGCTTAGGGTGGTGTTATTCTCTGACTTGTTTCACAATTGCAATAACAGCTTTTCAGGTCGCACTTGAATTATCCGACTCGCGGTCGATATAAGCGTCGATAGGCCGGTTTTGCCCGATCTGGGTTGTCATCCGGCCGGCAAAAGGAGAGGCATATGTTTTTTTTCGTGGGATTGGCTGTCGTGTTTGGCTGCGTGTTTGGTGGCTACATCATGGCGGGCGGCAAAATGGCGCCGATCATCAAGGCCGCTCCCATCGAGGGCTTCATTATTGTGGGCTCGGCCATTGGCGCGCAGTTGATCGGCAACAGTATTGGCATTTTCAAGGGTGCCATTGGCGGCATGGTCAAATGCATCAAGGGGCCAACCTACAAGGGACAGGACTATCTTGATCTGATTCTGATGGTCGGCAAGCTGCTCAACGTGATGAAAAAAGAGGGTGCGGTGGCGCTCGAAGCCCACGTCGAAAACCCGGATTCCTCAGCCATTTTCGGCGAATACCCCAAGCTGGCCAAAGACCATGCGATTGTTCACATGATCTGCGACACCTTGCGACTGGTCGTCATCGCTCAGGGTAACCTCGATGCCGATGCAGTCGACGATGTCATGAAAAGCGCCATCAAGACGCACCATCACGACGAATTGAAATATCAGGGCACGCTGTCGTCCATTGCGGGTGCGCTGCCAGCGCTGGGGATTGTGGCGTGCGTGTTGGGCGTGGTGAAGACCATGGGAGCCATTGACCAGCCGCCGCCGGTGTTGGGTGCCCTGATTGGTTCGGCACTGGTGGGTACCTTCCTCGGGGTGTTTGTGGCGTACGGCGTATTTGATCCGTTGTCGAGCCGTTTGGGCCAGATCATTGATGAAGATGGCCAAGTCTTCAAAGTCATCAATGAAATGATAGTCAACACCCTGCGTGGTCATCCCGTGCCACTGGTGATCGAAGCTGCCCGCAGTGTGATCAGCCATCATAATCAGCCAGGATTTGCTGAAGTGTTTGACGGATTACGCGGCAAATAGACGCATAGCGTCTGTGCTCACAAAAGCCTGCCCATTGCGGCAGGCTTTTTTTCATTACTTGCTGGTTAGATTGGTTCGGTGATGTGATCTTTGCTGCTTGAAAAATAGTAATGATCTGAACCCTGCCGCATTCCGGGTGCCTCGGGCAGCCGTTGCCCATGCGGGTTTTGTCAGTCGTATTCGCCAGTAAAGTGGGCAGCTGGTTAGTAATTGTTTATCTTTTTTGGGTAGATGAAGCGCCGTTCATGCATTTACAGGGCTGGTAAATGTAATTACGTTGACCATTTTCAAAAACCCCCTGAAACTCTGCAGCCGCATAGTCAAAAAAAATCTGCGTGCTTTGCATAACAACAAACAGGCGGCTGGCGGTCAATGCCGCTGCCCATAATGGGTGTCTCAGGGGGAGTTGTAGGGGAAATGGGCGATTACACCAATATGTCCGCGTATTACGACCTGATTATGACGTCGGGCTATTATGACTATCAGAAGATCGTCGAGAACATCACTAGAAACAACAGCTTCGGCAGTGTGCTGGAAATCGGTTGCGGAACCGGTTTGATACTGGAAGAGCTAGGGCAAAGACAGCCCGGCGCTGACATCATGGGTGTTGATTTGACGGAGGCGATGCTGTCGATTGCTTCCGAACGCTTGCAGCAGTTCCCTAATATTTCGCTGTCGCTGCAAAACGTGACTAATTTCGATCTCAAGAAACGATACGACCTCGCTTTTTCTTACGGCGGTGTCTGGTACTTCGTGGTGGACGGCGACAATGAGCCTTTCATGGTCAGCCACTTGTATCAAGAAGAAAGCAATCACCAGGGGCTCGCGCGCGTGGCCAGTCATGTGAACACGGGTGGCCGGCTCCTGCTGGGCATACAGGGACCGCACCGTGACTATGAAAAACCGGTCTCGAACGGCATGCTCTATTCACAAAAAATTGAACCGACCGAGCATGGCTTTATCAAGCATTACTATTTGGCCGAGCGAGAGGAGGTGGTGATGGCGCAAACCATCAACTACCGCACCTACCGCTGGTCTGAGACGCTTGCGCTGCTTGCCCAGTACGGTTTCGAGCATGACGCCGACGCTGAGAAATGCAGTCACTTCATTGCTTTTAAAAAAAGTGTGAGCGCGCAATGAGGGTCTCTGGTAACTCGGGCGCGGACAAGCCGCACCTTTTCTTTGTTGGCGTGGGCAATATGGGCAATCCGATGGCGGCCAATCTCATTCGCGCCGGTTACCCCCTCTGTGTCTTTGATCAATGGCCTCAAAAGGCAGCCAACCTCGTTAGTATGGGCGCACGCGGCGTCGCTAGTTTGGCCGAAGGTGCTGCGCAATGCGATGTGGTGATCACCTCATTACCCGGCCCGCCTCAGGTGCGTGAGGTGATGTTCGGTGAGCAGGGGCTGCTCGCTCGGCTGCCGCGCGGTGCAACCATCATCGACACCACCACCAGCGCCGCTGATCTGGCGCGAGAATTAAACGACCAGGCACAGCAGCGCGGTATTGATTATCTCGAAGCGCCGATCACGAATGCGATCGATGCCGCTGCCGGGGGCAGGTTATCGATCTTTGTCGGCGGTGATGCGCAGTGCTTCGCGAAACACAAGCCCATCTTTGATGTGTTGGGCAATAAAATCTTTCATATGGGTGCGCATGGCAATGGCGCCACCATCAAGCTGTTGACTAATTTGCTTTGGTTCGTCAGCGCTGCTGCGATCGGCGAAGGACTGATGCTGGGCGCGAAGGCAGGTGTACCACTGGAGACAGTGTGGGAGGCAATCAAATCCAGTGCGGGTAACAGCTGGGTTGCCGAGCATGATGTGCCATCGATTTTTGCAGGACACTATGATCCGAGTTTTTCACTGGCGCTCTGCTGCAAGGATCTGGGTCTGGTGAATGAGATTGCGCGAAGTCAGGGTTACGAGCTCACGATGGGAAAATTTGTCGAGTCACTGTTTCGTGAGGCAATGGAAAAATACGGCGAGTCCGCGGCCGAGCTGCATGTGGTGAAGCTGGTCGAAGAACGTGCCGGTCTGCTATTGCGACCGCCGCATGGGCAAGCACCTTCAGTCAACTGATCGAACACCTACCATGCAAGATTTCAGCAAACCAGGCGTGCGGCAGAAGCAGTTGATGGCTGAGGCACATCGACACATGCCACAGGGCGTCGCCGAGAATTATCGTTACTGGGGTGATGAGCGCACCGTTTTTGTGGATAACGCCAAAGGCTGTCGCATCACCGATTGTGATGGCAGGACCTGGGTAGATTTTCGTTTGGGTTATGGCCCCATCATTCTTGGCTACCGCGATGAGCGCATTGATGCAGCCGTGATCAGGCAGATCACCCAGGGTGGCACGCTCTCAGGTTTCGCGACACCGCTTGATACCGAAGTCGTCAAGCAAATCAAGGCGATGTGTCCGCATATCGAAAAAATGCGATTTGCCAATTCCGGCACCGAAGCGGTGATGGGTGCAGTACGCACGGCACGTGGCCACACCCGACGGGATCGGGTGGTCATTGTTGAAGGTAGTTTCCACGGTTTGTACGACGAGATGATGTGGAAATCCGATATCGAGCATTGGGATCCGCAGGGCGGGGCAGCACCATCGGTGATTCCTTTTGGTGGCGGCATTCCGCAGCGTGCGCGCGAACTGGTTGATCTCATCGTGCTCAACGACCATGCAATGCTTGAGTATTTATTCGCACAGCAGGGAGAACAACTCGCGTGTGTCGTGCTTGAGCCCATTATTGGAAATGCAGGCAGCATCTCGGCCACACCAGAATGGTTGCAGCGCCTGCGTGACCTGTGCACGCAGTACGGCACCATGCTGATCATTGATGAAGTCAAGACAGGATTCCGCGTGGCCAAAGGAGGTGCGCAGGCTTTGTATGGCATCCATGCGGATCTGACGACCTATGCCAAAGCCATGGGAAATGGTTACCCAGTCGCGGCCTTCGGTGGGCGTGCCGAGGTCATGGATGTCATCGGCTCCTACAAAGGCGGCGTCGTTCATGGAGGTACCTATACCGCCAATCTGGTCGCGCTCTCGGCAGCGCATGCGACGCTGAACATTTTGGATCAAACCGATGCGCTGGCGACGATCAATCGGGTCGGTGACGAGATTCGCGCCTTGCTAGGCAGAGTGTTCACGGCTGCAGGTGTCGAGCACGCATTTGCCGGGCCACCGGCCATGTTGGGTATTCATTTCACGCCCGATGTGCCACAAAACTACCGCGACTGGCGCGTGACCAACAGCGATCTCTATTGCGATTTTGCGTGGAAGCTGATTGATTACGGTGTGATGCTGGAACCGGATTCGCGCGAGCCCTGGTTCTTGTGCGAAGCCCACGCCGATGTCGATCTTGGCTGGCTCGAAGAGGTGGCAACGCGCGCGATGCGTGAAGCCTGCGAAGCCTCAGTACGTCAAAGTCGCTGAAAGCTCAGGCAGACAAATCCACCAGCACGCCAAAATCATCCCGCGTGGAGTGCCGGGGTGCTGTGACGGGCATGCTGGAGACCGGCTTTACAAAGATGATCTGGTTCTGGCCGTAGATTTCCTCAATCACCCGCTGCGCACCGGAGAGATTGCCACTGGCGAGTGCATGGCCGACTCGCTGGAAATAGCTGTGGGCGAGAGACGGATTGAAATCCACCAGCGCTTGATAGCAAGCGCGTGCGTCCAGCAGATTTCCCGATTTCAGCGCTGCGATCAGTGCCTTGAGCTTTTCCTGATGTTGACTACGGCGGCTCCCGCCAGAGTTGCCATTTCCATAGTGCCGCGAGCCGATCGAATCAATTTCCCGCCCGAGTTCGATACTCATGATGTTGCTCCTTTATTAATGTGGCGTTGCTTCCCCTTTCTTTGCCAGTTATCGTGAATATCGACAGATTTGCCGCTTTCTGCAGCCTGCATGGCTTCTTGGCACCCCTCACGGACAAGTTATTTTCTTATGTGGATTGAATAAATCCCTTTTCTTTCAATAAGTTGAGCTATTGATATTGCATTTATTGAAATGGCTGCCGATTTTTTGACGATTATTTGGCCTGTTTATTGCTTGAATAGGCGCAAGGCCGGTGAGTGCTGTCTGAATAAGCGCACCGGCATTGATCGGATCAGGCAATAGAGGAGAGAACACATGAATCAGGCAATGACGCAGTCAGGTAACTTTGTTTACCCCGAACTACCCAGACAAACCATCAAGTCCCGACGCGTGACCACAGGCAGCGTGCAGGACATCTGGCGCCAGCATGGCTGGTTGCCGCCTACCGAGTGTCAGAAAGACTTTCGGTCATCGCTCAGAACGACCGCGCATCTGGTGCCGCAACTGTATTGATTATCTCCCCTAGTCTTCTCCCCCGAAGGCATAGGATTAGCCCGCTGATGCAGCGGGCTTTTTTTGTGCACGATACTCCGGGTATAGTCAAAGCCAACAGAAGATATTGATCTGGCCTGGTTTTCGGTAGCAATTTCAAAATAAATGTTTTGAAAAATTCCTAAGGAAGCGCTGAACAAATCCTTTTTACAAGGAACTTTACTCAGCAATTTTTGAACTGCCTAATTTTTGGGCAATTATTTTAAAAGTTTGTTAAAAACGCTGCGAATTTATCCGCTTTAAGCGGATTGTTCCGCTGCAT
>SYFN01000058.1 GCA_005800405.1 Burkholderiales bacterium | reverse complement strand
GCATGCGCGTGGGCGAGCTCGGTAAGTTTGGCAATGATGTCGTCGAGCGCAGGGAGCATGACGGTATCGCGTGCGGCCTTGAGCATCATGCCGTGCGAGGTATTGTTAATGTCTTCCGAGGTGCACGCAAAATGGATGAATTCGGTGGCGGCGACCAGTTCGGGCAGATGACTGACTTTTTCTTTTAACCAGTATTCCACCGCTTTGACATCGTGATTGGTGGTGGCTTCAATGGCCTTGATGCGCGCGGCGTCTTCTTCAGAAAAATCCGCGGCCAGCTGGTTTAACAATGTCGTTGCTTGTGCGGAAAATGGCTTCAGTTCTGCAAAACCCGCTTCGGATAGCGCAATAAGCCAGGCAATCTCGACTTTGACGCGGTGATGCATGAATCCGGATTCGGACAAAATCGGGCGTAGCGCCTGTGTTTTTGAAGCGTAGCGGCCATCAAGAGGTGACAGGGCGGACAGGGGGGAAAGTTGCATTTTGGGGAATGCCGAAAATCGGCAGAGATAATTCGGGAAGGTCACGATTTTAACATCCGCCCCTTGGCCCGTTTTAGCCGTGAGGGTCGGTTCGTCTAAAGTTTTGTCAATGCTATACTCCGCGTCCCCAAATCTTGAACGAATACTCATGAAACTGATTGGATCCCTTGCCAGTCCTTACGTACGTAAAGTTCGTATCGTCATGACGGAGAAGAAGCTCGATTACGAATTCATTCTTGAAGATGTTTGGTCGCCGACCAGTACGATTTCCCTCTCCAATCCGCTGGGTAAGGTGCCCTGCCTGATCATGGAAGATGGTGGCACGATGTTTGATTCGCGCGTAATTGTGGAGTATCTGGATACCATGTCACCCGTGGGTAAACTCATTCCCAGTCAGGGGCGCGAACGGGCGAGCATCAAATGCTGGGAGGCGTTGGCTGATGGTGTGCTCGACGCCGGTATTCTTGTCAGGCTGGAGCGTACGCAGCGTCCTGCCGACAAGCAAAGCGAGGCTTGGATAGAGCGTCAATTTGGCAAAATTCGTGACGGCTTGGGCGCTATGTCACGCGGTCTGGGCGATGCAGTATTTTGTGTTGGGCCGCATCTATCGCTGGCAGATATCGCCGTGGGCTGCGCGCTGGGCTGGCTGAGTTTTCGTTTTCCGGAAATTCAATGGCGCGAGGATCATCCCAATCTTGCCCGTTTGTTCGACAAACTGTCCGACCGGCCTTCGTTTCGAGACACGATTCCCGTCGCCTGACAGCCGCGCAGCCGCAACCATAAATGAAAACGGAGCCCTGAGGCTCCGTTTTTTCATGCACGGTCGAATCGATTACGCGTCTTCCATTTGCGATTGCAGATAATTTTCCAAACCGATTTTCGCAATCAGATCTTTTTGTGTTTCCAGCCAGTCGATATGTTCTTCGGTGTCATCCAGAATATGCTGGAAGAGCTCGCGTGAGACATAGTCACGCGCTGCTTCGCAAGCCGCGATGCCATCTTTAACAGTTTGCTGAGAGATTTTCTCCAGCTTCAGATCGCAGTCGAGCATCTCAGGCGTATTTTCACCGATCATCAGCTTGTGCAGTGCCTGAAGATTGGGCAGACCATCGAGCATCAGAATGCGATCGATCAGTTGATCCGCATGCTTCATTTCACCTATCGATTCTGTGTATTCTTTTTTGCCCAGTTTTTCGAAACCCCAGTGCTTGTACATGCGAGCATGCAGAAAGTACTGGTTAATGGCGGTTAGTTCATTGGTGAGCTGATCATTGAGCAGCTTGATGATATTCGGATCACCTTTCATCGGGGCCTCTGTGCGTGTGGTTTGAATGTGGCGCGGTGTAAAACGTAACGCATGTTACCGCAGCATGTGCCTAATGTCCGATATTCGATGTCATTTCGTTACTGCGAATCATTGTACGTTTGAGAACGATTCGCAAATGCAATGGGAGTGACGTTGATGACGTTTGGGTGTAACGAGGATGGAGGTTGTTGCGGGGATGGGAAATGGTGAATCAGGCAGCGACGAGTTCGCGACGTAGTGCTGTAAAGCGAGTGGCGATGTCTTCGTGATGTTCGTTGACCAGTGCCTTTGCGCTCGGAAGGCATTTACCGCAGCACGCGCCAATATTGAGCTGCGCTTGAATCTCCGAGAGCGAGGCCGCCCCGGCATCCATTGCAGAACGGATGGCTCGGTCGGAAACGTTATGGCAGACGCAAACAATCATGGTGGGCTCGTGATGTGTAAATGCGAACAATTCTTGTTTAGATTATTAACGAAGCTCTGCCCGATTGCAAGGGGTTTTTGCGAATTGTTGCCGGGTTCGTCAAACAAGCGAAAACCCCAGCGAGGTTTGGGCGATAGGCCTAGGAGATTGCGGAGGGATGGTGGCCTAGGCCGGCTGCAAGGGTCTGTCGATGATGCCGCCGCCCAGACAGATATCCCCGTCATAGAGCACCGCGGATTGGCCCGGAGTGACCGCCCACTGTGGCTCCATAAATTGTAAACTGAAGCCAGTGCCGGGCAGAGACGCATGGGTGCAGGGGGTGTCGGCCTGACGGTAGCGGGTTTTTGCGGACAGTGGACCCTCGTCCGGGGCGCAGCCGGCGACCCAGCTCACCTGATCCGCTGCCAGCCCGGCGCAGAGCAGCCAAGGGTGATCATGGCCCTGGACTACATACAGGGTGTTGGCTGCGATGTCCTTGCGCGCCACATACCAGGCATCGTGATTGCCATCGTCATTGCGGTGCTTGCGACTACCCCCCAGGCCAATACCCTTGCGCTGGCCCAGGGTGTAGAAGGACAGGCCGACATGCTCACCCACGATGTCACCCTCCGGCGTCATCATCGGGCCGGGTCGGAAAGACAGGTAGCGGTTCAGAAATTCGCGGAAGGGACGCTCGCCGATGAAGCAAATACCGGTCGAATCCTTCTTACGGGCGTTCGGTAGCGCCAGTTCACTGGCGACACGACGGATATCGGTTTTTTGCAGTTCGCCCAGTGGGAAAAGTGTGCGCGACAGCTGGGATTGATTGAGTCGATGCAGGAAATAACTCTGGTCTTTGCTGGCGTCGATGGCCTTGAGTAATTCGAAGCGCCCATCCCGCTCGCGTACTCGGGCGTAATGACCTGTGGCGATCAGGTCTGCGCCCAGATGCATGGCTTGATCGAGGAAGGCTTTGAACTTAATTTCGGCATTGCAGAGCACATCGGGATTGGGTGTGCGACCTACTTCATATTCGCGCAAAAACTCAGCGAATACTCTGTCCTTGTATTCGCTGGCAAAGTTGACGGCTTCGATATCGACACCCACGAGATCGGCCACACTGACCGCGTCAATCCAGTCTTCACGGGTGGAGCAGTATTCATCATCGTCATCGTCTTCCCAGTTTTTCATGAAAAGACCGATGACTTCGTAGCCCTGCTGTTTCAGCAGCCATGCGGCCACCGACGAATCCACGCCGCCGGACATGCCCAGCACGACGCGCTGTTTAGGCATAGCTGAAACCCGTTACGCTCGGGTGCGTGTACAACATCGCCAAAGGGCTGCGCTTGCCGCTCAGATAATCGTCCACACACTGAAGTACCAGAGGACTGCGGTGCATCTCCTGTGTCGCGATGAGTTCTTCGTAGGTCATCCAGACCGCACGCAAAATACCGACATCCAGCGGCTGGTTATGAACAGCACCGACCTGGCCAGAAAAAGCGAAGCGCAGATAAGTCACATCTTCGCCTGTCCGCGTTGACTGGTAGCGCGACATATAGATACCGACCAGCGCCTCAGGGGTGAATTCATGTGCTGTCTCTTCCAGTGCCTCGCGACTGACGGCCGAGATGAGTGACTCTGCGGGGTCGAGATGACCGGCCGGTTGATTGAAGCGTATACCATCACTGGTTTCTTCTTCAACAAGCAAAAACTGACCGCAGCGTTCGATGATGGCAGCGACAGTGACGGAGGGTTTCCAGAATTCGGACATGATTACTTTCAAAGCCCCAGCCTGCGGCGACCCGGCATTTTACTCCTGCCGATTACCGGCTTGCTCCGGTGCTTATATCGTTGGGTTGGGGTGAATCAATCGATCTTCACGCAGTGAACCCTGAAGTCAGTGCAGAATGCACGGCCTCTTACCCAAATTATTTGCCAAATCGGAATGCTTTTTCACCGTTGAATTACCCATCCGATGAGAAAATAGAACGACAATTCGCTTTTTTGATTTAAGTGTAACATTCGGGCGCAATTTTTATTTTTTTGGAGAATTCCATGAAAATCGGCATTCCAGCCGAGACGCGGGCGGCTGAAACGCGGGTCGCCGCAACACCCGAGACAGTCAAAAAACTGATCGCCGCCAATCACCAAGTCATCGTGCAATCTGGCGCGGGTGTCCCTGCCAGCATCACGGATGAGGCATTCGCTGCTGCCGGCGCGAGCATCGCCTCGGCGGCAGATACTTTATCTGCCGACCTGGTCTTGAAAGTCCGGGCGCCCTCAGAGGTTGAGCGCTCGCAAATGAAATCTGGCAGCGTACTGGTCGGGATGCTCAATCCCTTTGATGCCGACTATATCAGCGCAATGGCTGCGTCAGGGCTGACGGCATTCGCGCTCGAGGCCGCACCACGCATCACGCGTGCACAGTCGCTCGATGTGCTCTCATCTCAGGCTAACATCGCCGGTTACAAAGCAGTGCTGTTAGCTGCCAATGCTTACCAGCGATTCATGCCGATGCTGATGACGGCGGCCGGTACCGTGAAAGCGGCTCGCGTGCTGATCATGGGTGTCGGTGTCGCTGGCTTGCAAGCGATTGCTACCGCCAAGCGCATGGGTGCAGTGATTGAAGCCTCGGACGTGCGTCCCCCGGTTAAAGAGCAGGTTGAGTCACTCGGCGCTAAATTCATTGATGTGCCCTACGAGACTGATGAAGAGCGCGAGATCGCCAAAGGCTCCGGCGGCTACGCGCGCCCCATGCCTGAGGCGTGGATGCAGCGTCAGGCAGCGCTGGTGCATGAGCGCGCCAAGCTCTCGGACATCATCATTACCACGGCCTTGATCCCGGGTCGCAAGGCGCCGGTGCTGATATCCGAGGAGACTGTCAGGGCGATGAAGCCGGGATCAGTGATCGTCGACATGGCGGTGGAACAGGGTGGCAATTGTCCGTTGTCCGAGCTGGGCAAGACTGTCATCAAACACGGCGTCACCCTTATCGGCGAACCGAACATTCCCGCACTGTGCGCCGCGGATGCATCAGCACTCTATGCGCGCAATGTTCTGGACTTCCTCAAGCTGATTATCGATAAGGAAGGCGCATTGGCCGTCGATCGCGGCGATGAAATCGTGGCGGCCACGCTGATGTGCACGGGTGGTGAAATCATTCGCAAGTAGAGGTTTGAATGCAACGTATCATGCTGCGCGCGAAAATTCATCGCGCGGCTGTCACGTAATGCGACCTCAATTACGAGGGCTCATGTGGGATTGACGAAGCTCTGCTGGACGCGGCCGATATCCGTGAGTTTGAAAAAATCGAGCTGTACAACATTAATAACGGCGCGCGCTTTTCCACTTATGCGATTCGGGGAAAGCGCGGTAGCGGTGAGATATCTCTTAATGGTGCTGCAGCCCGGCTGGCGCATCTGGGTGATTTGATGATCATCTGCACCTATGCGCCAATTGGCGAAGAAGAGGTCGCCGCTTATCAGCCGAAAATTTTGTTTGTCGATGAAAAAAACCGCATTACCCGTCTGAAGCATCAGACGGGACTGTAGTAGACCTGTACTGAACAGATACTTACTGTTTCCGAACCAGAGGACATCATGGAAGTCAGCCACACCATTACCAACCTGATCATTTTTGTGCTGGCGATTTATGTCGGCTACCACGTCGTGTGGACCGTCACGCCGGCATTGCACACACCACTGATGGCCGTCACGAATGCCGTTTCGGCCATCATCATCGTCGGTGCAATGCTTGCTGCAGCACTGACCGAGGGACCTGTCGGCCAATTCATGGGCACGCTGGCGGTTGCGCTGGCTGCTGTGAATGTCTTCGGTGGCTTCCTGGTTACCCAGCGTATGCTGGAGATGTTTAAGAAAAAAGAGCCCAAGGCTCAGGCCAAAAAAGAAGAGGCTTAATGATGAGCATGAATCTTGTCACTCTGTTGTATTTGCTGGCGTCGATCTGTTTTATTCAGGCGCTCAAGGGCTTGTCCCATCCTGCAACCGCGCGTCGCGGTAATGCTTTTGGTATGGCTGGCATGGCGATCGCCGCTCTGACCACGATCGCGCTGATCTACAAAATCAAATCCGATGCCGCTGGTGATGGTGCTGGTCTTGGTTACGGTCTGCTTGCACTGGGTGTCATTGTCGGCGGCAGCGTTGGTGCCATTCTGGCCAAGCGCGTTGAAATGACGAAGATGCCTGAGCTGGTCGCTGCAATGCACTCGCTGATTGGCTTGGCTGCAGTGTGTATCGCGGTGGCTGCAGTGGCCGAGCCATGGGCATTTGGGATCGCACCTCGTGGCGAGCCTATCCCTTTTGGTAATCGTCTGGAACTCTTCATCGGTACCTTTGTCGGTGCGATCACATTCTCAGGTTCCGTGATTGCCTTCGGCAAGCTGGCCGGCAACTACAAATTCCGCTTGTTTCAGGGCGCGCCTGTGGTTTTCCCCGGCCAGCATCTGGTTAATCTGGTCTTTGCGGTAGTGATGTTCGGCGCGGGTCTGGCGTTTGTCGCCGCACCGGGTATTGAAGCGGCTTGGACACCATTCATCATCATGACCGTCATCGCTTTCGTTCTCGGCGTACTGATCATCATCCCGATTGGT
>SYFN01000057.1 GCA_005800405.1 Burkholderiales bacterium | reverse complement strand
GAATCTGATAACGTTCGGTTTGGCTGAGGTGTGTATAGGTCATGTGCTTCTTCGACTGGCTGGTCAAAAGGCTTTGATACTAATGCACCTCAGCCATCCAACCCATTAATCAAAGTTGCACTTCGTCCTTGAATTCACCATTTGATTAATGTTGGCGGCATGCACACATGACTATACCGTAGAGCTATTCTTTTTCGCTGTGGACGTGTGCAGCGCATGTGCAAGAAAAGCTTCATGCGTCCTCAGGAATATCTGATCACGCATTGTTTTACCCAGAGGTGTGCTGCATAATCGGCCGAGTACCGGACCTTTGATTTCGGCGAATTGAAGCCTGATATTTCGCGCGGCCATATTTTTTTTCATATCGGTCAGCATGGCGATCGCTGTTGAATCCAGCTGATTGACAGCGGAGAGTATCAAGAGAAGGGTACGCGTGTCGGCATGTGATTGGATCAAATTTTCGATTTTTTCTTCGATGATTTGGGTATTTGCGAAATACAGGCTTTCATCGATACGCAAGGCGACTATTCCGGGTAAGGTGTCGACGTGATGGCGCTCGATATTGCGGAAATGTTCGGTACCCGGAACCCGACCAACGATAGCCATATGCGGGTGGGTGCTGCGCCAGACCAGGACAGCCAATGATAGGGCGACTCCCAGCAGTATTCCTTCTTCTACACCCAGAAAAATCACGCCGGCAAAGGTAAGCATTAATGACAATGTATTGGCCTTGTCATACCGCCAGGCTTCGCGCAGCGTTTGCCAGTCGAGCAGCCCGAGTACGGCGACCATGATGGTGGCCGCCAGCACACTGATGGGCAGGTAGTAAAACCAATTGGTGAACGCTGCAATCACGGTGGCCATCAGCACTGCGGAGATGACACCGGCTACCGGTGTGTTCGCACCTGCGGAGAAATTGACAACGGAACGCGCAAATCCGCCCGTGACCGGATAGCCACCCGATAGGGCACTGGCGATATTAGCGGCGCCGATACCGAGCAGCTCGCGATCAGGGGAAATACGCTGTCCTCGTTTGAACGCCAGCGATTGTGCAACCGAGGCACTCTCGATAAATTTAACCAATGAAATCAGCAGTGCTGGCAACCACAATGCGTGAGTCTGTTCCCAGTTAATATGTGGCACAGCGAGGTGAGGCAGGCCCGACGGTACATTGCCAACGATGACCACATGCGCGGTTTGATGAATGCCCGTGCTGGCGACGATAATGGTTGAGACGATTACGACAGCCATGGGGGCAAGCCTGGCCAGTAGTTCGGCTCGTTTGACAGAAAGGCCCACCGCTCGCAGCACGGAAGAGAGCCCTGAGCGCGCAAAAAACAGGAACAGTAATGCAGCGATGCCGATGACGGCAGACTGGGGATTAATCGCTTCGAAGTGATACGCGATGTCCTTGATGATTGCGATGATGCTGCCACCAGGCAGCGATATACCCAGCAGGTATTTGAGCTGTCCAATCGTGATCAGAATCGCCGAGCCGGATATGAAGCCGCTGATGACAGGATGACTGAGGAAATAAGCGAGAAAGCCAAGTCGCAATAATCCTGCAATCAACAGAATCAGGCCAAATATCAACGCCAGCAGCACGGCCAGCGTGATGTAGCTTTCAGAGCCTGGTGTGGCCAGCGGTGTCAGTGCGCTGGCGGTCATCAGCGATGCGACCGCAACGGGGCCGACAGCCAGTGTCATGCTGCTACCGAGGAAGGCGTAGGCAAGCAGAGGAAGCATGCTGTCGTAGAGACCGATCTGGGGCGGTAGTCCCGCGAGCATTGCATACGCAAGGCTTTTGGGGATCAGCATGACGGTGACGATCAGGCCTGCGGTGAGATCACCACTGAGCCATGGTCGTTGATACCGAATCAGCCAGTCCGGTAGTGGAAGCATCGTCTTTAATCTGTCTCGGATCGCGCCAGCCACTCATGCCCTTTAAGCATCAGGTTCCAGTACACCCAGGGAAGGATATTTTTTTTCAGGATCCAAGCCGATAAGCGGGGTACCGTTGGATTCAAGGGGAAGGTGGGCAGGAGTTTGCCACCGAAACCGAATTCCGCCAGCACGATACGGCCTTTCTCCACTGTCAAAGGACAGGATCCGTAGCCATCGTATTTCGTCGGCAGCGCACGACCGCTGCGTGCAGCGAAAAGGTTTTCCGCAACCACAACAATCTGTTTGCGTGCCGCAGCGGCTGTTTTTGCGTTGGGTGACGAGCACGCATCACCGAGGCTGAAGGTATCGGGATAGCGCACATGCTGCAGCGTGACCTGGTTCACATCGACCCAGCCATCGGCATTGGCGAGCCGACTTTCGCATACAAAATCGGGCGCAGTTTGTGGGGGTACTACGTGCAGCATATCGAAGGATTTGTCGACCCGGGTTATGCTGCCGTGTGCATCCTTTTCATCGAACTAGGCTTTTTTTGCTGGACCATCTACAGCCACCAGCGTCGAGGTGAAATGCAGATGCGCGTTGTAGCGTTTGATGTAGTTCATCAGCGGGGACACAAAGTCTGCCACACTGAACAGCACCGCGCCTGCGTTATGGAAATTGACGCTGATGTTTTTCAGGACGCCGCGCTGCTCCCATTCGGAACATGACAGGTACATCGCTTTTTGTGGCGCACCAGCGCACTTGATCGGCATGGCCGGCTGCGTGAAGATTGCTGTGCCGAACTTCATTTGTCTGACCAGCTCCCAAGTATAGGGCGCGAGATCGAAACGATAATTTGAGGTGACGCCGTTTTTACCCAGCGTTTCATCCAATCCCGGGATGGCTTGCCAGTTGAGCTTCAGACCCGGCGCGACTACGAGGTTTTGGTAGCTGATCGGATTGCCTTTATCAATAGTAACTTTTTTGTTTTCCGGGTCGAAGCCGGTCACAGCAGCGCGTATCCAGGTCACGCCGGCCGGCATCACTGATGCCATGTCACGTACGCTGTCCTGTAGCTCGAATTCGCCGGCGCCGACCAGGGTCCACGACGGCTGGTAGTAATGTTTGTCGTTGGGTTCAATGATCGCGATCTGCAAATTCGGTTGACGTTTTTTCAGGCTGGCTGCTAGGCCAATACCAGCACTGCCGCCGACGACGATCACGATATCTTGGGTATCGCCCCAGTGGCAGGCGCTGGCGGCGCCGATCATGGTGGGCGTGGGCCGCTGGCCATCTGATAGAGGTTTTGTGATCGCGCGCCGCTGCGGCAAAAGGCGAGGATAGGGCCCGGCTTGAGCGCGAGTAGTTCGGCAAACTGGCGTGCCTGCAATTCGGTGATCTGACCGCTGACAACGGGCAGGTGGGTGTAGATGAGTCCGGCAGCCTCGGCCGCGCGTGCGATGGATTCGCTACTGGGCTGGGACGGACCTGCTTCGCCGTCAGGCCGGTTGTTGATCACGGTGCGGAAACCGAGGGCCGCGACCTCGACCATGTCCTCGGGGACGAGTTGTGGGGCGGTGCTGAACTTGTCTGTGTGGCGTGTGATGGTGGCTGACATGGCTAATCCTGGGAGAGCGACGGGTTCACAACGAATCTCCCTCGGGGGGCGGATTACGGTTAATTAAAGAAGTTACATTATATTGACTGGTGAATTCAAGGACGAAGTGCAACTTTGATTAATGGGTTGGATGGCTGAGGTGCATTAGTATCAAAGCCTTTTGACCAGCCAGTCGAAGAAGCACATGACCTATACACACCTCAGCCAAGCCGAACGTTATCAGATTC
>SYFN01000056.1 GCA_005800405.1 Burkholderiales bacterium | reverse complement strand
GGCCAAACCTGCGTGTGTACCAACCGTTTTTATGTTCACGATACTGTGCATGATGTCTTCGTCAGAAAACTCGCTGATGCAGTTGGCAAGATCAAAGTAGGTAATGGCTTTGAGGCTGGTGTACAGCAAGGCCCGATGATCGATGCGCAAGCAGTTGAAAAAGTCAGCGAGCACGTGGCCGATGCATTGGCCAAAGGGGCAAAACTCGAATCGGGCGGTCACGCCCATGCGCTGGGCGGCCTGTTCTACCAACCCACTGTGCTCTCGAATGCCCGCAACGACATGAAAATCATGCATGAAGAGACCTTCGGTCCGGTAGCTGCAGTGATGCGCTTTAGCACCGAGCAGGAAGTAATTGCGGCGGCCAACCATACCGATTTCGGCTTGGCGAGCTATTTTTATTCGCGTGATATCGGTCGCGTGTGGCGCGTGGCCGAGCAGCTGGAGTACGGCATGGTCGGTATCAATACAGGATTGATCTCCAACGAAGTGGGTCCGTTTGGTGGTTTCAAGCAATCGGGTCTCGGGCGCGAGGGCTCGAAATATGGCATTGATGAATATCTCGAACTGAAATATCTCTGCATGGGTGGTGTCTGATGCTGCATCGTCACGGTTTGGTGCGTTGAATTCCAATCCGAAGGAAAACTCTGGCGATCCGGCATCGTCCGGATCGCTGGCATTTCTGCTGGCAGCACTGGCGATGCTCGGGCCGTTCTCGGTCGACAGCTATCTGCCTGCCTTTCCGGCGATTCAGAGCAATCTGGGTGCCAGTGCGCTGGAAGTGCAGCAGACGCTGACGGTGTATATGCTGTCGTTCTCGGTGATGATTCTCTGGCACGGTGCGCTGTCGGATGCGTTCGGACGTCGCAGCATTATTCTGATTTCGCTGGCAGTCTATGCAGTCGCTTCGCTGGGTTGCGCATCAGCCCATAGCGTCGAGTATCTGTGGGCGTTTCGAATGCTGCAGGGCGTTTCGGCGGGTGCTGGCGTGGTGATTGGCCGCGCGATCATTCGTGATTTGTATGCTGGTGCTTCAGCCGAGCGCATGCTCTCGCTGGTGACGATGATTTTTTCCATCTCACCGGCAATTGCACCGATTATCGGCGGCTGGGTGGTGACGCTGCGAGACTGGCGCAGTATTTTTCTACTCCTCTTTATCTTCGCGTGGCTGATGCTGTTCGTAGGATATCGAAGACTGCCGGAGACCTTACCCCCGTCCGGCCGACAGACGTTCAATCCTGCCTCGCTGTGGCATAACTGTCGACAGATTTTTGTGTCACCACTGTTTCAGCTGCGTGCAGGCGCGATTGCCTGTAATTTCTCCGGGTTGTTTTTGTACGTGGCTTCTGCACCGGTGCTGATAACGCAACACTTGCAACTCGGCGCCAATGAGTTCAGCTGGCTGTTCATACCTTCAGTGGTGGGCATTTTTCTCGGGGCGCTAGCGGCCAACCGTATGGCCGGTGTTGCGCCGCCCGAACGGCAAGTCATGATCGGCTTTGCGCTGCTGATTGCAGCCTGCATTGCCAATGTCGGCTATCACCTGCTGTTTCCGCCGGCGCTGCCCTGGACCGTCGCTCCGCTGTTCCTGTATACAATGGGTATGTCGATGGTGGCGCCCGGCCTGACGCTGCTGGTGCTGGATCTTTTTCCGCACATCCGCGGTACCGTCGCATCATGCCAGTCTTTTACCATTACGATGTTGTCGGCCTTTGTCGCAGGCGTGGTCTCGCCCTTGGTGAGTTCCAGCGTACTATTATTGGCTATCGGGCAACTGGCTTTTGTGATGACCGGATTTATGCTGTGGCGCTTTGCCCGTAGCGAGCGGTTAACTTCAACATAACAACAAGGAAATTGCAGTGAAAAAATTTGTCTGTGTAATAACGACTGCACTGCTCGCGATAACAACGCTATCAGCTCAAGCCGAAAACTGGGTCGAAATTAGCGCCTCACCCGATGGTGGCGTCAAACAATATCTGGATGTCGATAGCATCGAACACAATCTCGGGTCCGTGGTTATGTGGCGCGTGTTTGACTACCAGCCGCCGTACATGCGCCGGGTCAATGGCAAAGCCTATCGATCACAACGCGTAATGACGGAATTTGATTGCGACAGTCGGGCAATGCGACAGAAATACTTCGCCTGGCATGGCGAGCCCATGGGCAAAGGCCCAATACATCACGAGGATAGCGCGATCGAATGGGAAATCAACACATTCGATGAATTCACGCTGCCTTTGTGGAAAATGGCTTGCGAGTGAATTTTTAATCGCGCTCACGACTGCGAAGTAAAGACCACTCATTCGCTCGCTGCAGCAGAAAAATAGCGCTCGACTGCTCGCTTCAGCGCTCGCCCGAACTGCTCACGAAATTGGTCGGAATTGACGATTGCTTCATCTTCCGCATCAGCGATATTGCCCACTTCAATCAGAACCGCGGGCATACGAACATGCCTCAATACAAACAATTGCTGATGCCAGATACCGAGGTCACGAACCACCGGCCTGCAAGACCGGCAATCATCCTCCGAAAAATAATGATAATTGGATGGTTTTCTTCCGATGGCGATCAACTCACGGCTGAGCAGCATCGCAAAACGCAGGCTTTGCGGGTAGTACGGATTTTTTGAGTCCTGATCGATAAACACATTGAAACCGATATCGTTTTTTGCTTTGAACTCTGGAAGCAAGGTATGCCCGCCCCGAGCCTGGCATAGGGATGAATCCGCGACAATGAACCGAGATGCCGTGGAATCGTGATGAATGGAGATGAACAAGCCTGCTTTGCTCGAGTTAGCCAAAGCCGTTCGGGCTTGCAAAGAGGTTTTCAGCGTATATCGGCTTTGGAGCACGTCATCTGCGCCCGCCTTGCGTTTTAGAATTTTAGGGGGTTGATCGGCATCTCGCGTCGTGATGACGCGTGCTGAAGTCGTTTTTAAATACGAGGCTACAAGCTTGTCGTTATACGTAAATTCAAACTCGCCACAACTCCCACGCGCCCCGGGGTAAAGTGGATCATGCCCCGAATCTAACACAATCACAGGTGTCGTTGCACTGACTATATTGGCGATATTCAGCAATACGAATAGCAAGAGACAATTCAAACGGGTACGATTTTTCATATTCACTCACTGTGAACCACGGCAAACGTGATGCGTTTTTCTCATTATGCTGATATCCGCCCATCTCTTTGGCTGCGCGGTAGCGTTCCGGCACCCGAACTATGCGTTCAATTCCACTGAAGATCAGCAAAATTTTGACAAAAACCGACAGGTATGCGCCTCGATTCCCGAGCGTGAACGCTGTATTGAGGTAAGAGAGAAAAAATCCATGATCTGCGAGAGTGACGGCAAAGGTGGCCATAAATACCGAGAGGTTGTTCCCAAAAACGGTACCCTCGAGACGGTAGAACAATGCATGCGCGGCAAAGGCTGGCGCAAAGCGGACATACAGGGAAATTATCTGGAATAAGATCTTTGGCATCCCCGCCGGCTACTCAAGCACATACACCCAGCACCTGTTGGACCATCGCAGACTTTTGTTCGCAAGACGACCGGCATCAGATACCGCTTGAACCGATAGGGTACTGAGGCACGCTCCATTGACTCGGCCTATTTCCCAACACCGCGATTCATGTAAAGGGCATGCCCAGGCAACGCTGGAACCGGTCCACCAATCCAATCATATCCGACTGCAGGGGCCAATTGGTCAGGCACCGCCGGCCGAGGCTGCGGCCAACGAATGGTGTACCAAAGCCATGAATCTACTTTCAGGGCAACGCTGAAAAACGCCACATTTTATGGCGATCCAGCAGAGCTCTGCGACGCCGGAACCAGCAAAATCAAGCGCTTGGTGCGGTTGATCTGGCCACAAAATTTTTTGGGTTTATTTTGAACCTGTCTGGTTAGGTCGATGGCAAGGCGGCCGTGCCGCAGGCTGTACCGACGTAAGACAAGGTACCGCCAAGGCCGCCAACGGGCTGGCGAGATAGGGTCTTAATCAGCGCTTCCCTAGGGAAGCGCTGAACAAATCCCTTTTACAAGGAACTTTACTCAGCAATTTTTGAACTGCCTAATTTTTGGGCAATTATTTTAAAAGTTTGTTAAAAACGCTGCGAATTTATCCGCTTTAAGCGGATTGTTCCGCTGC
>SYFN01000055.1 GCA_005800405.1 Burkholderiales bacterium | reverse complement strand
GGTTGCCCCATAGTCTTCATGAAATTCTACAAATCCTGAGTCTGACCATGTTTGAAACAATACCGATAAATCAATTACTTACACCAACTGATCCCGACAAGTTTTCAGAATTTGAGCAGCAACAGCTGCCTTTACTATGAACAACGTTGGGACACTACTGTATGTGGATAGCGAGTTACTTGCCTCTGCTCGAAAAATACTGGACGAAAAGCTCGATCCATCCAGAGCGAAGTTACGAGCTGAAGGCGTCAATGAAGGTTTATTGAAAGTAGAAGGCGCCGTCCTGATGCAAAGCGTCAAGGACAGTGTTTTTGAAACCTTGCGGTCCGAAGTTCCGGGACTCCGGCAAGTTGAAGGGTCTGTACTTGTGGCAGACGATCTGCCTCAACAGTTTCAGGAAAAAATACTGGCGGCAGGTTTGACGAAAAAGTTACAGGTGGTCAGCCGACAACCTGATTTCATTTTGCGGGGTGCAATGACCGAGGATGAGCTACGTAGTTGGGAAAAACTGTTGGTGGAATTTGACAAAGACTACGGAAAAATATTGCCGATTAAAGCAACAATTCGTCTCATTCGGAATAACTCACCAGTGAACCTGGAGGTTATCGTTGGTGGCAGTATGCCTTTTGTGATTACTGAGAATGGCAATCGTGTCATACGGAGCGGTGATATTAACGGTCATACACCGATCATGGTTAAAGATACGGAGGTTATTTTTGATGGCAATGAAAAATTGAAAATATCGCAATAAATAAATGGAAAACTTACCATTGTCATTTGAAGAGCGCTTGCGTGCAGATGGAACCGGTCAATTGTCAAAGGAGATGTTCGACCAACTTAATACAATGAGAGTTCGTTTGGAATCAGAAAAAAGAAGGCTTCAGACCCGATCCGTCTATGAAAAAATTGTCGACGCCGAGACAACATTGAAGAGTGCAATTGTAGCGCTTCAGCTTTTTAATGCAGCAAAAGAACAGTAAGCTCCGTCTATGAAAGCAAAGAAAAGATAGATACCATGGCACTAACCAACACAAGCATCAACGAGATCTACAAAAGCATTCAATCGCCGATGAGAAATACGGAGAACGATCTAAAATCACTACTCGATACGGTACCAACGGGCGGCGACATCACTACAGCCCAGTTGCTACAGCTACAAACGGCAATCTCCAAGTACACGCTGACTTCAACGATCTTCAGCGCGATTATCAAGGAATTATCTGATTCTCTTAAGCAAACTGCCGCCAAGATAGGCTAAATCCATTCACATACGGCTCGTGGTACTAGCCCAACTCTTCTAGACGTATACGGGCGACTGTGCCCGTTACGGTTGAGAGGGCTTCTATCGTGGCAATGGCCTTAAGCGCTTTTTTCTCTTGCGTCTGGTGCGTAAGGATGATGATATCTGCCTCGGTTTCTCCCGGAGCAGGTTCTTTCTGTAGCATCGCATCGATGGAAATTGAGGCATCCGCGAGGATCCGGGTGATGTCAGCGACGACACCTAATTTATCGGCTACCCGTATGCGCAGATAGTAGCTGGTCGTAATTTCGGCCATGGGCAGTATAGGCGTGTCCGTAATCGCATCCGGCTGGAATGCAAGGTAAGGTACGCGATGCTCGGGATCGGCGGTGGCCAAGCGAGTGATATCAACTAGATCAGCGATGACGGCTGATGCAGTCGGCTCGGCACCAGCACCCTTGCCGTAATACATTGTGGCTCCAACTGCGTCACCATGCACCAAAACCGCATTCATCGCACCCTCGACATTGGCGATCAATCTAGTCGCCGGTATCAGTGTCGGATGAACGCGCAATTCAATGCCATTGGCTGCGCGACGTGCAATACCCAGCAGTTTGATTCGATAGCCCAGTTGCTCTGCATAACGGATATCAGCTGCCTGCAGGCCAGTAATCCCTTCGACGTAAGCCTTGTCGAACTGTACTGGAATACCAAATGCAATCGCGGACATCAGCGTGGCCTTGTGCGCGGCATCGATGCCTTCAATATCAAACGTGGGATCAGCCTCGGCATAACCCAGGCGCTGTGTTTCCTTGAGCACGACATCAAAGTCGAGTCCTTTTTCACGCATCTCTGACAAGATGAAATTAGTGGTACCGTTGATGATGCCGGCAATCCACTGAATTCGGTTGGCAGTCAAGCCTTCGCGCAAGGCTTTAATGATGGGAATGCCACCTGCAACCGCAGCCTCAAACGCTACCATCACGCGCTTTTCTTGCGCAGCCTTGAAAATTTCAGTGCCATGGGTTGCCAGCAGCGCTTTGTTTGCGGTAACCACATGCTTGCCGTTGGCAATTGCGGTCATTACCAGCTGACGTGCGATATCGTAACCGCCAATCAATTCAACGACGATATCGATGTCAGGATGATTGACGATGAGGTTGGCATCGTCGACCACGTCGACCTTGCCACCGGTGATCTGCCTTGCTCTTGCGGTGTCAAGGTCAGCCACCATCGTGATTTCAATCGGGCGCCCTGCTCGCCGACGTATTTCCTCTGCATTACGCTCAAGCACAGTAAAAGTACCGGCACCTACAGTACCGATACCCAGCAAACCAACTTTGATACATTTCATGATGAATGAGTCATTGAAAGACAGGACTGGCGAATATCAGGCTGCATGATGGCGACGATAGCCTTCAAGGAAATGGGCAATTCGACCTATCGCAGCGGTCAGATCGTCTGCGTTTGGAAGAAAGACGACACGGAAATGATCCGTTGTCGAGCAATTGAAACCAGTCCCCTGCACGATTAGTACGCGCTCTTCGGCCAGCAAATCGTAGGCAAACTGTTGGTCATCTTTGATCGGATAAATTTTGGGATCAAGACGAGGAAACATGTACAGGGCTGATTTTGGTTTTACACAGCTTACCCCGGGAATATCCGTGAGCAAGCGATGAGCAAGATCGCGCTGACGCAAAAGTCGACCACCCGGCCCCACCAGATCATCAATGCTCTGGTAACCACCCAACGCTGTCTGTATTGCAAACTGTCCTGGGACATTGGAGCACAAGCGCATCGAGGCTAGCATGTTCAGGCCTTCGATATAGTCTTTCGCGTGTTTTTTTTCTCCCGATACGATCATCCAGCCGGCGCGATAACCACAAGACCGGTAATTTTTCGATAAACCATTAAAGGTGAGAAACAAGACATCGTCAGCCAACGATGCCAGCGAAGTGTGCTTTTCTCCGTCATACAAGACTTTGTCATAAATTTCGTCAGCAAAAATAATCAGCTGGTGCTGACGCGCGAGTTCGACAATCTGCTGCAGTAGTTCCACCGGATACAAGGCGCCGGTAGGATTATTGGGATTGATAACAACGATGGCGCGAGTAGTCGCGTTGATCTTGCTACGAATGTCTTCAATATCCGGATACCAATCGGCCTGCTCATCACATACGTAATGAACGGGTTTGCCGCTGGATAAACTGACCGCTGCGGTCCATAGCGGGTAATCTGGCGCTGGCACCAGCACCTCATCACCTGTATTCAGCAAGGCATTCATGCTCATCACAATCAGCTCGGACGCCCCGTTGCCGAGGTAGATATCGTCAATCGTGACACCGGCGATCTTTTTTTCCTGACTGTACTGCATGATGGCCTTGCGGGGGGCGAACAGACCTTTGGAGTCCGTGTATCCCGATGCATTACCCATGTTACGAATCATGTCCTGGACAATTTCATCTGGCGCATCAAAGCCGAACGGCGCCAGATTACCGATATTGAGTTTGATGATCTTGTGACCTTCGTCCTCCATCTGTCGGGCCTTTTCCAGCACAGGTCCGCGGATGTCGTAACAGACATCAGCCAGTTTTTTAGATTTGTGGATAGCTTTCACGGCGGGATCCTGCTCCGGTTGGCGTGCGGGCAACCAGTGTTGCACCGCGAAAAAATTAGCATTTTGCCCCAAAACGGGCAGGTTTACCAATGGCGCCGCCGACAAAATGCATTCGGAATTTTTTGAGCCGCCTTGACCAGCAGCCTGCCCATCATGCCCCCGCACTTGATGCACGGCTAACCGGCGTGACG
The DNA here is from genome assembly GCA_005800405.1 of Burkholderiales bacterium. Classification (GTDB taxonomy): domain Bacteria; phylum Pseudomonadota; class Gammaproteobacteria; order Burkholderiales; family Burkholderiaceae_D; genus Pernthalerella. The sequence goes on along the minus strand of SYFN01000055.1, from coordinate 8,353 downwards.
CGAAAATGCCTGTTTTTTGGTCATCTTTGCCGCCTTCGCCGCCCGCCCGAGCATCTCGGGATAAAATGGTGCCAGCTATGAAGTTACACGCCACCACAACTCAGCAATATCAGACTGTGACGGGCTACGAGGCAGACTGGGTAGAAATCAATGCGATCAGGTTTTCCCATAGTCTGATCGTCTTGCCGGAGTCTGCCCCCGTCAGCTGGCCGGTCAGTGCCTTCGAGTCGCTCAGCGCCCAGGACTTTCTGGCCCTGGAAGCGCTCGAACCCGACCTCGTGATCTTGGGCACCGGGCTGCGGCAACGTTTCATTTCGTCCGGAATGATTCGCAACCTGCTCTCTCGGCGTATCGGCGTGGAGTGCATGGACAATCAGGCGGCGTGCCGCACTTACAACATTCTGATGGCCGAAGGAAGAAAGGTCGCACTTGCGCTGATCATTCCTGGCCAGCAGACCACGATCCGAGAACAAGGAGATTAAATGGGCGAGCGTCCCTCCATCCTGAACATGACTGTGCCCGATTTCAGTGCTCCGATGACCGGGAACACGCCATTTCGCTTGTCCGACTATCTGGGCAAGAAAGTTGTTTTGTATTTCTACCCTAAAGACAATACGCCCGGCTGCACTACCGAGAGCCTGCAGTTCCGCGAGCATCACGCCAAATTCCGGGCTGCAGGCAGCGAGATATTTGGCATCAGTCGCGATAGTCTGCGGTCGCATGAGGGTTTCAAAGCCAAACTTGAGTTGCCTTTCGAATTGATTTCAGACACCGATGAAACCGTCTGCAACCTGTTTGATGTCATCGTCATGAAATCAATGTACGGCAAAAAAGTTCGCGGCATAGAACGCTCGACATTTGTGATTGACGCTGCCGGCAAAATAGTGAAAGAATGGCGCGGAGTGAAAGTTCCAGGACACGTCGATGAAGTTCTGGAAATTATTGAGGGGCTTGCCTGAGTTATCACAACCCATTGAAAAAAAACAATTTTTTCAAATACGAGGCTGTTTAAGGAAAAGGTTTTTCACCTTTTACTTGAACAGCCTTTTCAGTTTTGTCAGCGATATTTTGATTTTGTTGAATATCGCCGGTTTTTTTCAACTCTGACAGTAAGAGGATCTGATGCCTTTGCCTAAAATGCCTGCAAAACCCGCAGCACTGCTTTCACCCGTTGATTACCCCAAAGCAGAAAAAGGCAAACCCGTCAAACCCGTAATTGCGCTGGTAGAACCGTCCACCCCTCCGATACCCTCGCCTCAAGCCAGGACGCGGTCGGACGCACCCGCTAAAGAAAAGTCAGGTCAGAAAACCCAACGTAGTGACACGCATCCAAAATCACCCACCAGCCGCGCGGCAGATAAGCGCGGTGTGACCAAGTTGTTTGTTCTTGACACAAATGTTTTGATGCACGATCCGACGTCCCTGTTCCGCTTCGCCGAGCATGACGTCTACCTGCCCATGATCACCCTTGAGGAACTGGACAATCACAAGAAGGGTATGTCCGAAGTGGCTCGCAACGCGCGCCAGGTATCTCGCTCGCTGGATGCACTCGTCGCCGATGTGTCGGAAGATGCGATCGATGGTGGAATATCACTTGGCAAACTCGCCAACAAGGACGCGAGCGGACGACTGTTTTTGCAGACGAAGCTGGGCCGGTGGACGCTGCCAGAAGGGCTGCCCGAGGGCAAGGCCGACAACCAGATCTTGGGCGTTGTGCGCGCACTTCAGGAGCAGTACCCGGAAAGGCCGGTTGTATTGGTGTCCAAGGACATCAATATGCGCATCAAGGCGCGTGCGCTTGGTCTGCCTGCCGAAGAGTATTTCAATGATCATGTTCTTGAAGACACGGATCTTCTTTACTCCGGCATCCTGGCTCTCCCCGATGATTTCTGGATTCGTCACGGCAAGGGCATGGAATCCTGGCAGGAAAATCGTCAGGGTATGGGTACGACCTTCTATCGCGTTACCGGTCCTTTGGTGCCGGCAATGTTGATCAATCAGTTTGTTTACATGGAGCCGCGTAACGGCGAGCCTTCGTTTTATGGGCAAGTTGCTCAGATCAATGGAAAAACTGCGGTCATCCGCACTTTGCGCGACTTTGCTCACATAAAAAATAATGTATGGGGTATTACCTCGCGCAATCGTGAACAAAATTTTGCACTCAATCTGTTGATGGACCCGGAATGTGACTTCGTCACGCTGCTTGGGCAGGCGGGTACGGGCAAGACCTTGCTGGCGCTGGCAGCGGGTCTGGCCCAGGTGCTGGAATCCAAAACCTACAATGAAATCATTGTCACGCGCGTCACTGTGCCTGTAGGCGAAGATATCGGATTCCTGCCGGGTACGGAAGAAGAAAAAATGTCACCCTGGATGGGCGCATTCGATGACAACCTAGAAGTACTTAACAAATCCGACTCTGATGCAGGCGAATGGGGCAGAGCCGCAACTCAGGAATTGATTCGCTCTCGTATCAAGATCAAGTCCCTCAATTTCATGCGAGGTCGCACCTTCGTCAACAAGTACCTGATCATTGACGAAGCGCAAAACCTGACGCCGAAACAAATGAAGACGCTGGTTACGCGAGCCGGCCCTGGTACCAAGATCGTTTGCCTTGGCAATATCGCGCAAATTGACACGCCGTATCTGACCGAAGGCTCCAGCGGGCTTACCTATGTGGTGGATCGCTTCAAGGGCTGGGCTCATAGCGGACACGTTACACTCGCTCGCGGCGAACGCTCACGACTGGCAGATCATGCCAGCGATGTCTTGTAAAAAAACGCAAAACAGAGCCAGCATATGCTCACAACCACTGCCGACCCAACCACCAGGCAATAGCAGCCATAAAAGCAGAGGCGGGGATCGTGAAGATCCACGCCCAGACGATATTACCTGCGACGCCCCAGCGCACGGCCGACATCTTGCGTGATGAACCGACGCCGACAATGGCACCCGTAATGGTGTGCGTGGTGGACACGGGAATACCTATCGCGGTAGCAAGGAACAAGGTCATCGCACCGCCTGTCTCTGCACAAAATCCGCCGACAGGTTTGAGCTTGGTAATTTTCTGCCCCATCGTTTTCACGATGCGCCAGCCGCCGAACAAGGTACCCAGACCTATCGCTGCATAACAGGACGTAATCACCCACCAAGGTAGCGGATCTGATGCCGTGCTAGCGCCCGCGGCTATCAAAAGCATCCAGATAATGCCCATGGTTTTTTGTGCGTCGTTACCACCATGGCCGAGGCTGTACATGGATGCCGAAAGCAACTGCATGCGCCGGAACCATTTATCAACCCGTTGTGGAGTACTCCGCACAAAGAGCCATGAAACTATAAGCATCATCATGGAACCAAACAGAAAACCCAGCAATGGCGAAAGTACGATGAAGCTGATCGTCTTGATCAGGCCACTGGAAATCAGGGAATCGGTACCCGCCTTTGCTACTGCTGCACCCACCAAACCACCGATGAGCGCGTGCGAAGATGAAGAAGGAATGCCGTAATACCAGGTCAACAGATTCCACGTAATGGCGCCCACCAACGCACCAAAAACAACATAATGATCTACGACGGCTGGATCTATCGTTTCCCTGCCGACCGTAGTTGCCACCTTCAACTGAAAAATGAGAATCGCGAGAAAATTAAAAAAAGCGGCGAGCAGGACGGCGTTTTGCGGTTTGAGTACGCCGGTCGATACGACGGTAGCAATTGCGTTAGCAGCATCATGAAATCCGTTCATGAAGTCGAACAGCAAAGCCAGCACAATCAGAAAACCTAGTACGTAAATACTGATATTTAAAGTCTGCATGGCTCTGAATCACGCGTTCTCGACAATAATACCCTCGACGATATTGGCGACATCCTCGCAACGATCGGTCACCGTTTCGAGAATTTCGTAAATCGCTTTGAGTTTGATGAGATTGCGAACATCAGGCTCTTCGCGGAACAGCTTGGACATAGCGGCACGCATCACATGATCTGCATCGGATTCCAACCGGTCGATATCAGCGCAAATATTCAGTATCTCGCGTGCATTGTTCATATTATGAAGCAATGAGATACTGGCCAGAACTTTTTCGCAGCAGGCTTGGCACAACTCTGCCAGACGCTTGGCTTCAGGGGTAATTTGCTTGATATCGTACAACCATATCGTTTGACCAACATCTTCCATCAGATCGAGAATATCGTCCATGCGCGTGATGAGCTGATGGATATCATCACGATCCAGTGGTGTGATAAAGGTCTTGTGCAGTAATTCGAGTGTCGCGTGAGTGACCTTATCGGCCTGCTTTTCGATTGTCTCGATCGCATGCACACGATGTTCGAGATCATCAAAATTGGTCATCAGCGATACGAGTTCTTTACCGCCTTTGACACACAGCTCGCCATGTTGAATGAACAGATCAAAGAATTTGCCTTCGGTAGGCATCAAACGTCCAAACATTGCCTTGCTCCTTTGAATGCATCCATATCACTTCAGGTTTAGAAAATATCTATGTAGATGGACGGCAAGGCAGTACCGCAGGCAGTACAGAAGTACGACAAGGTACTGCCAACGCTGCCAGCAGCCTAAAGAGAAAGTTGTTATTCACCGCTACCATAGGGTGTAGCACTGCCTGTGTAGTTTTCAAATTTCGTGTACTGACCAAGAAAGGTCATGCGAACGCTCCCAATCGGACCGTTACGCTGTTTGCCGATGATGATTTCGGCCATGCCTTTGTCGGGCGAATCGGGGTTGTAAACTTCGTCACGATAGATGAATAAAATGAGATCAGCATCTTGTTCAATCGCACCCGACTCTCGCAAATCCGACATTACAGGCCGCTTGTTGGGTCGCTGTTCCAGCGAACGATTGAGCTGTGATAGGGCAATGACTGGGCAATTCAGTTCCTTGGCCAGGCCTTTCAAGTTGCGCGATATTTCCGAAATCTCGGTTGCCCTGTTCTCGCCCGGCGAATTGGCAGACATCAGCTGAAGATAGTCGACAATGATCAGACCCAGCTTGCCACAGGTCCTCGCCAGTCTTCGAGCACGAGCACGCAGCTCAATGGAATTGAGTGCAGGCGTCTCGTCGATATATGCCTGCGCATCATTCATCTTCTGGATCGCATGCGTAAGTCGCGGCCAATCATCATCATTAAGACGGCCAGTGCGCAGTCGATGCTGATCGAGACGACCAACCGAACCCAGCATACGCATCGCAAGCTGAGTGCCACCCATCTCCATCGAAAAAATTGCAACAGGCAAACCGCTCTCCACCGCTACCGTCTCGCCAATGTTCAGGGAAAACGCCGTCTTGCCCATGGAAGGTCTTCCGGCGACGATAATCAGATCCCCTGGCTGAAGACCCGAGGTCATGCGATCGAGATCAACGAACCCGGTGGGTACACCGGTAATTTCGTTTGGGTTATCGCGGTTATAGAGCTCATCGATACGTTCGACCACTTGGGTCAGCAGTGGTTGGATTTCCTGAAAACTTTGAAAGCCGCGCGCGCCCTCTTCCGCGATGGCAAAAATTTTGGATTCGGCTTCATCCAGCATTTGCTTGACTTCTTTACCTTGCGGGTTGAATGCAGCGCTGGTGATTTCATCGGATACGGAAATCAGTTTGCGCAATACACCACGGTCGCGAACGATCTCTGCATAGCGACGAATATTGGCGGCAGACGGTGTGTTTTGAGCCAGCGCGTTCAGGTAGGCAATGCCACCGGCATCTTCTGCCTTGGCTGCTGACGTCAATGAGTCAAATACAGTGATGACATCCGCAGGACGGGATGCATTGATGAGTTTAACGATGTGCTGAAAAATCAGGCGATGATCAAAACGATAAAAATCGTCGGCACTCACCATGTCCGCGATTTTGTCCCAAGCGGCGTTATCGAGGAGTAAACCACCCAGGACTGACTGCTCCGCCTCTATGGAATGCGGCGGCACGCGCAGTGATTCGATTTGCGGATCGACACGAGTATTCATGGGCATGGATTATACCCGCTAGCCCCGCCGGTCCGGCCCCAAAATCCATACGACGCGAGCTTTGGCCTGCCGTGTATCAGCGCCACCGCCAACATGAAAAAGGGTAAAAAAAAATGCCGGGATAACCCGGCATTTCCTGAAGCAACACACTCTGGATCAAGCTTGCTCGCCTACGACAGCTACGTTGATTTCCACGGCGATATCTGTATGCAGGGCCACGGTGAGCGGATGATCACCAGTGGATTTCAGCAGACCCTGCGGCATGCGGATCTGCGCCTTGTCGACGGTAAAACCCAGCTTGCCGAGTGCATCGGCGATATCGTGGTTAGTAACAGAGCCGAACAAACGACCATCGACGCCCGCCTTTTGCGATATCTTGACCGCTTGGCCTGACATTTTTTCGGCTTGCGCCTGTGCGGCTGCGAGCTTGGCTGCAGCTGCTTTTTCGAGTTCTGCACGACGCGCTCCGAACTCGGCAATCGCATCAGCGGTTGCACGGCGCGCCATGCGTTGCGGGATCAGGAAGTTACGGGCGTAGCCGTCTTTCACGCGGACCACGGCGCCCAAGTCGCCCAGATTCGCCACTTTTTCCATCAGAATGACTTGCATTTTTTTTCTCCAGGATTCAATGAGGATAGGACGATCAGGCGTTATGCAGATCGGTGTACGGCAACAACGCGAGGTAACGCGCTCGCTTTATCGCGGTATCCACCTGACGCTGGTAATGTGCACGGGTACCCGTCAGACGTGCTGGCATGATCTTGCCGTTTTCCTGAACGAAGTCCTTGAGTGTGTCCACATCCTTGTAGTCCACCTGCTCGACGTTGGCTACAGTGAAGCGGCAGAATTTCTTGCGCCTAAACAGAGGATTTTGCTGTTTGCGCTTTTCCTTGAGTTTGCTCTTGTCGAATTTTTTACCGAATGCCATTTTGCTGGCTCCTGAATTTAAGAAATAAGTTCAAAGTCTGTGAGGTGAAACATCAGCGCTTTGCTGTTTCGATTTTTTCTGGCCATAAAGCCATTGAACCGAAACACAGCGCCCACTTGAGCTCGCTCCAGCCCGTCTGCGATTGTTCCCGCGGCGATGGCACGCAGTTCAAATCCAACTTGCCGGCTAATGCCAGCCTCAGTCTGTTCCGATGTATGAGTCAGTACTGCGCTCACCATCGGTATGCCAGCTGGCGTGTAGCGCAATACATCACGCTCGGCCAGGGTCGCTATGCAATGAAAACTGTTGTCACCTCGCTCCGTTGCTGACACGTGCCGGTCAGGCCGCAGGCGCCTCGGCGCGCTGGCTCTTCGCGGCGTCTTCTTTCTGCACGCTCTTCATCATGGGCGAAGGCACGGTCTCGGCCTTTTTCATGCGAACGGTCAGATGGCGCAGCACGGCATCGTTGAAGCGGAAGCCGGTTTCGATCTCGGCCAGAGTTTCTCCGTCACATTCGATGTTCATGCAAACGTAGTGGGCTTTGGCGAGCTTCTGGATCATGTAGGCCATCTGGCGACGACCCCAGTCTTCGACACGGTGGACTTTGCCGCCGCGGCTGCTGACCAGACCCTTGTAACGTTCGATCATTGCGGGCACCTGCTCGCTCTGATCCGGGTGGACGATAAAAACTATTTCGTAGTGACGCATCATTTCTCCTTAAGGTCGGATTATTAAATCGCCCACCCCGGCGTCAGGACGAGTGTGGGAAGAGGAAAGCAGAGAAGTATACCGGGTAAATAGAGAAAACTTTATGTCTTCAGATAGTTATCTTCTAATACTGAGCAGAAACACCGCATATTCTGCTTGCCTTTCGCGCAATGCTGTATAAAAATACAGCCTGTCTATAAAAACAGTCGCTTTGCCGGGGAGTAATCATGATCAAACTGACCGCCCGCCAGGAACAAATCCTTGCGCTGATACGCGATGCCATCGAGAAAACCGGCTTCCCACCGACCCGCGCGGAAATTGCCAACGAACTAGGTTTTCGTTCTGCCAACGCGGCTGAGGAGCACCTGCAAGCACTCGCGCGCAAGGGTGCCATCGAAATCTCTCCTGGCACATCGCGGGGTATTCGCCTGTTAGACCGACCTGCAGGGAGCCGCCCCCGGCGCTTCAGCGTTTCCCAGATGGTGCTGCCCCACCCCGACATCATGCAGTTTTCCTTGCCACTCATCGGTCGCGTCGCTGCAGGCTCACCCATTCTGGCCGAAGAGCATATTTCGGCGAACTATCAGGTGGATCCAGCGCTGTTTACTGCTCGTCCCGACTATTTACTCAAAGTCCGAGGTATGTCGATGCGCGAGGCCGGCATTCTTGATGGCGATTTGCTCGCGGTGAAAAAAGCGGATCAGGCGCGCGATGGCCAGATCGTGGTCGCTCGGCTTGATGATG
>SYFN01000054.1 GCA_005800405.1 Burkholderiales bacterium | reverse complement strand
CACAAGCGACATTTCTCATGTGCCGATGATGCTGCCATCATGCAAACGCTCAAGCGCCTAGGCAAAAGCCAGATCGTCGTGACCGGTATGGAGGCACATGTCTGCGTGCTGCAAACGGTACTGGGCTTGGTGGAGCATGGCTACAAACCCTGTTTTGTTGCTGATGCGGTCGCCTCGCGGCACGCTCAGAATAAAGAACTCGCTGCGCATCGCTTGCGGCAGCAAGGAGTACCGGTCATCTCGACCGAGATGGCTCTGTTTGAATGGATGGGTCATGCAGATCATCCTGCATTTCGAGACATTCTTCGTCTGATTAAAAGCCTTTGACCAGTAGCGCTTACGGGATTCAGGAGCGCAGTTTTTTGACGCTCAAGATTTCATTGGCATTGATAATGGAGCGTGCGATCTCTTCTGCTGTCACTCGCTTCTGCATCGCCTGCTCGCGAATCACGTGGTAGGCCTCTTCTTTTAAAATTCCGTGCTGTGTACAGAGAATCTCTTGTGCCTCGGCGATCTGCCGCGCACCACGCAGCTTTGCCTCCAACTGGGTAATACGCTTTTGCTGTTTTTTGACTGTGTCATGCCAGTCGCGAGCCAGCACCAGTACCGATAACAAGCCAAACGAACGTACGGGTGACGCCACAGTGGCGATCGCGCCAAGCCGAAGCACTGCTTCGATCAAGGTCGGATTTTCGTAGTTGATCACGGCAATAATGGGTGGTGTATCTTCACGTTGGCAACACGCAAAGTCCGCACCGAGCATATCCGGTGACAACGCAAGAAACACCACGTCGGTACCTTCGGGTAAATCGGGAAGCGGCGGCCAAAACGCCTGCACCTGACAACCGATGCGCTCTAATTGACGGGTCAAGCCCTGACCGTCTTGATCACGCGGGTGAAATACACATACACGCAGTGAACGGAGGTCGCGCAAAATCTGTGGCGCCTCGCGTATGACGCGCATGGTAGAACGCGTCGATGTCTTTGGCTGTGCCATCAATCCTGCAAGGTCTCGAGGGCAAGTGTCCAGTCGCCCAATGAATGCGTGACCAGATAAGGGTCAGGCACAACCGCATTCTTCGATGCACGCACGATCGCAAACTCGCCCTTCGAATTAACCCGCCCAATTCGTGGGTACAAGTGGGTGTGATGATTGGACGGCTCGACGCGCACCCGCCCCTGCGGCGCAAGAAATCACTTTCAAGAATTTGGGGCATCAAAACGGGCACACTATCCGTACCCGCACCGCGCATTGCATTAGCGAAAAGATGAACCTGAAAATATGCGGCCTCCCAGCACGCATTGGGTCGAATCTCGTCACCGAATCGCGCACGGAAGCGCTGTAGAACACGATGATTTTCGGCTGAGTCAATCGAGGTGAAGTACGGCGCCGCCGTAAAGTGTCCCGCCGCAGCAGCCGCGCCCATTTGTGCGACCTCAACCTCGGAGGTCGTTAGGCTCGCAATCGGCATTGATTTCGGATCCAGCCCCGCCTCCGCATAGGCACGATAGAGATGCTGGGTCGCATCACCGACTACGGTAGAGAAGATGAAATCTGGCTGCAGTTCCTTGATCTCGGCGACGATACTTTCAAAGTCCTTCGACCCCGCGTTCAATGGTACATAGCGCTGAGCAACGATGCTGCCATCGGGACGCTGATGAACCAGATCCGACATAATCCGGTTAGACTCGTAAGGGTAGATGTAATCTGACCCCACCAAGTAGACCTGACCACCAAACATGGACATCATGAAATCAGCAAGCTGCACACTATTTTGATTTGGTGCGGCGCCTGTATAGATGATGTTGTTCGAAAACTCGAAGCCTTCGTAGAGGGTCGCGTAAAACAGAATCCGGTTGTATTTCTCAACAATCGGCGTCACTGCCTTGCGCGTGCTTGACATGTAGCAGCCAAAAATCACGTTGACGTTATCAATGGCCACCAGACGCTCGGCTAAATGACGAAAATGGTAGGGATCTGAAGCCGCATCATACTCAATATCGACAATCTCGCGTCCATCGATGCCACCGTGATCATTGATCTCCTCGATAGCAAGCAGCGTCCCCAGCCGCTGGGAAGACTCGATAGCCGAGGTCACGCCAGTCTGCGAGTACAAGACACCAACTTTGACCGGATCTTTATTCGCCATGTTTATTGTTCCAACACATCAGTAGTAGCATGCCTTATTTAAACATCGGTTTATCAGCGTGCAGCAATCTGAGCCAGCGTTCGCGTCAACTGAACTGGTAAAGAAAGTGCGTTATCAACAATAGTATAGTTGCGGGCACCGAAAATCTTTTTTATATACGAACCGGCAGCCTTATCGAGGGTCAGTCCAAAAACCGTGACACCTTTCATGCCTAGGTAATGTACCGCATGACGGGCATCTTCGACCAGATAATCTCTATCAATAACATCAACATCCGATGGCTCACCGTCCGTCACTAGCAGCAATATGCGCTTTTCTGCCCGCTGCTGATGTAAACGAAACCCGGCATGCCTGAATGCGGCACCCATCCGCGTTGATAGCGAGCCTTGCTGCCGCATCAGCACTCTCCGTTGGGACTCACCATACGGCTCATCGAATTCTTTCAGCCTTAGATAATGCACCTTTTCACGACCATCCGAATGAAAGCCATCAATTGCAAGACAGTCATAGTTGGTATCAATGGATTGTGACAAAAGATCTGCAGCCTGTTTCTCGACGTCCAATATCGAGGTAAAGCCCTTGACCCGATCATTGGTCGACTCGGAAAGATCGACCAACAACAAAATAGCAGCATGTCGACGCCGCTTGCCCGGACGCTGAAAGATCCTCGGATCCGGGGTGATGCGCGCACGCCAACTAATCCGGCCCTCGACGGCCGCATTCAAATCTAGCGATTCACCTTCGTGCTGGCGGCGTAGCCGTACCGCCCGGTCGAGGGTGCGCGAATGCGTATCGAGCGATACGCCGCGTACTAGGCTACGGTGGCGACCATTGGAAACAATCTCGGTAGCGTCGCGCGCCAGACGATCATGCACGGTGGCCCAGGCGTGACGCAGCTGATTTTCACGGTAGTCCCACTCAGGATAAATAAAGCGCTGACCCGGCGGCTGCTCAATCGGCGAGACGAGCATCGCTGTCTCGGCTTTTTGATCAGTCGCTTCTATCTGTACTGAGGAACGCGACAGACTTTCTTCGGGCGGTGTATCGGGTGGTGCGTCCTGCTCGAATTCCCAAAGGAAGCTGTTATCGTCGCGATAGGCCGGTTGCACCGCGTAGAGGTCCTGCACGAAGCGCACGCGCATCTGACCGAGGTCACTGCCAAGTATTTTTCCGACCTCAGAGAAACGCGCTGGATCATCCAGTCCCAATGCCGCTTCTGCCTCGAATAATTCGCGCCCTTTGTTCACCCAGTGGTTCTGGTCTTGATAATTCGGATCATGCAAGGCGCGCGACAAGCGCGCCGCGAGCGAAAAAAAAGTGAGCTCATTACTCTCACCGTGGGCGGTATGGAAGCAGCTCCATAATGACCAGAGCCCAGGAAACCGCTGAATCGCCAATCGCTCGACACGCGCATCTTCGATCAAGGACAGCACCGCGATCAGTAAAGGCTTTTTTTTTCCTGCTGGCTGGTGACGTGGCGAGTACTGCAGGTGCGCCAATACATGAGCCACTGCGGCACGATAGATATTTCCCCGGGTCGCGCCATCCCAGGCGAGATAATGATCGGGAAGTAACAAAGTACCTTGGCTGATCACCGTGCGCAGCGGCAGCGCATTCAGGCTGCGCTGACGGCGTGCTACGAGCGATAAATCAGCTTGACCAAATCCGGTGGTGAAGTATTGAAGCGAATGACGCGCGCGCTCGAACGAAATACCTTTGGCTTCAGCCACCATCGCCTGCGCCGCAGCGGCATCTTCCAGACGAAAATAAGCGGCAAGTTGCCCAGGATGGTTTGCATAGAGACGCATTCCGGTCAGTATCCAGCGCCGCAAGCCACTCACATCAAGGGAGTTCAGCACAAAACCAAGATGAGAGCCCAGGGCTGGCTCCAGACCGGGTGCTGACTGCGCAGCATCTCTCAGCAGCGCTGTGAGTTCCTCTTCCGTGGCTCGATTGCGCAATCGCGGCGGCAATGCAGACAACGCATCCGATAACGCAGGATGCAGGGTATCGGCCGCGACGCGCTCAGATACCGAAGTAAACATCAATGAACCCATCGAGTGCCGAGAGCATATCGGGATCGTCAGTAATCGGCCGCGCCATGGCGAGTCGACAGGCCTCTCGCGCAGAGACGCCGGCAGAGATCAGTGCGCCAGCGTGAATCAGCATACGGGTTGAAATCCCTTCTTCCAGCCCTCGTCCACGCAAGGCGCGCGAGCGATGCGCAATACCGACCAGTTTGTTGGCGATCTCTGTTGCCACACCACTTTCATAGGCGACGATGTCAGTTTCTATTTTTTCTTCCGGGTAGTCGAAATCGAGTGCACCAAAGCGCTGCTTCGTTGATTGCTTGAGATCTTTGGTCAGGCTTTGATAGCCAGGGTTATACGACACCACGAGCTGAAAGTCCGGATGCGCATGAATCAGTTCACCCCGCTTGTCGAGCGGCAGCGTACGACGATTATCTGTCAGTGGGTGAATAATGACCGTGGTGTCCTGACGTGCCTCGACTACCTCATCGAGATAGCAGATTGCACCGTAACGCGCGGCAATCGTCAATGGACCATCGTGCCAGACTGTGCCGTTGGCATCTAGCAGAAACCGCCCGACCAGGTCGGAAGCGGTCATGTCCTCGTTACAGGCGACGGTGATCAAGGGCCGTTGTAAGCGCCACGCCATGTGCTCCATGAAGCGCGTCTTGCCGCATCCAGTAGGTCCTTTTAATACCATTGGCATTCGCAAGCGGTAGGCAGCTTCGAATAATTGGATCTCGTTTCCTGCACTTTGATAATAAGGCTCAGACGAAATGTAGTACGGCTGAATTAGGTCGTTCATCGGCGGGGTCAAAAATTCACGCCCCAAGCATAGGCAATTGGGGCGTGTGAACGAAGTCACCGAAGCTTAACGGTGGGCTGTGGACTTGTTCGGGATCCCCTCGATCGGTGCGTCCTCGGTTCCGGGTGTATCACGCGTTAAAGCCTCAACCATCTTGCGTGTTCCTTCCGGATCATTGATCCACTTGCCATAGAACTCATACGGGCATGCAGCAACACCATTTACGTCTTCGCCGGAATTGATCTTGCCAGTGTAGCCACGGTGCAGCAGCTTGTACAAGTGGTTATTGGATTGGCTGTTCTTGCGCGCGTCACGAATCAGCGATATGGACAGTTCAGCATACTGAATGCCCATCTCTTCTTCAGCGCACTCACCGAGCGTACGGCCATCGAAGCCAACGATAGCCGAATGACCGAAGTAAGAGTACACGCCATCGAAGCCAGCCGCGTTGGCAACTGCTACATAGCTGTTGTTGGCCCACGCCATTGCCTTGGCCATGGTGATCTGCTGTT
>SYFN01000053.1 GCA_005800405.1 Burkholderiales bacterium | reverse complement strand
GGCTCGCCACAGTGGCAAATCGAAGCCATGCGTCGTCTGGAAATCCCGCAGGACATCATGAAGAAGCAGGGCTGGAAGATTCCTCTGGGTGATGGCCGTGGCACGGTCAAGAACAAGATCTTTGGTCTCAATTCAGCCAAACTGTACAAGCTTGATGCGCAGAAGATGGCCAACGAAGCCCTGTCCAAGCCATTTGACAATGACATGATTGCCCAGATGAAGGCCGAATATCTGGCCATGGGCGGTGAGCGCAGCAACGCGGCGTATGGTTACATTGCCAAAGATGGCCGGAAGTTTGATTTCAGTTAATACGTCATGCGGCCGTATGCCAGCCCGCTGGCATACGGTTCACCAGCGCGCGCATTGATTGAGAAACGGAGGACAGTTAACTTGAAACGACTAAAATTACTGCCAATTCTCGGCTTGTTTTTAACAGTGCTTGTTAGCCTTGCGCTGGCCGACCATCACGAGGAAAAAAAGACACGGGTAGGTACCTGTGAAGACGCTAAAAAACAGCAGGATTATTTTTGCGACCAGAAAAATGCGGCTACTGATTCCATGGTGGCACTCGGAACAGCGTGTCGAAATGCGAAGATCAACGTCAAAGAGGCTTGCGAAGGTATCGTCGAAAAAGATGAGATCTACAGATCTTGCAAGATGGAGCAAAAATGCTAGCGAAGTGCTAACTGATTTGGTGGCACATTGCGAGCCGGCGACATCGCAGTCTCAAAACTATCCGCATAACCACGCGTTGTTTGCCTTGGGTTGAATGCTTATTGAAATCTCACGTACCTTGGTGATTGGCCGGCGGCGAAGGCTGCCGGCCTCTTTTGTTTCGTGGTTCCTGTGAGCTGGTATCGGTAATTCGTCTGATGTAGTCAAGTCGCCGTTTTCAAACTTCGAACGAAAATGTATAGACCGGAAGATAAGTGGATAGAAAGGCGCCAGGGCATGCGCAGCGGGTTTGGGCGGACAGCAGGCCATACCGTAATTCTGCTCTCGGCAACGTTTTTTTCGGTCATGGCGCTGACCTCGGCTGTTCCATCGTTATCCGAGGTGATTCGCTCCGCGCGCAAGCCGGTGCCGCCCGAGGCCATCTACATGCAGCCTGTGCCCGGTCTGACGCACAGCCAACTACAAAAATTCACGGCGGGCGAGAAGCAATTCAAGGCCCCGTGGGTTGTATTTCCCTTGCTCAGTGGAGAGTGGGGGCTAGGCCCGACTTTTCTGGCCAACGCTTGTGTGGGCTGTCATACGCAAGCCGGTCGTGGCCGTACTTTCGATCAGCCGGATGCGATCGTTTTCCAACAGTTGTTGCGACTGTCGCTGCCGGGCGAGGCAGCCGATGGCGCACCATTACCGCATCCCAATTACGGTGATCAGCTACAGGTCTTTGGCGTCAATGTCGGCCTGAAAGAAAATCTCAAGCCAGCCGAGGCCGAGCTCTACATCGATTGGCTCGTTGAAAATATACAGCTGCCTGATGGCACGTCCGTCGACTTGCGCAAACCATCGATTCGCATCGAAAAACCCAATTTTGGTCCGATTGGTCCCAACGTCCTGACGTCGCTGCGAAATACGCAGGTGGTGTTTGGCATGGGTTATCTGGAGGCGGTATCCGAGGCAGACATTCTGGCACTGGCCAAGATGCAGTCTGCCATGGGACTCAACGGAAGACCGAATTATGTGCGCGATGACATTCACCAGCGTTCCTCGCTCGGGCGCTTTGGATGGAAAGCGAATCAGCCCTCGGTGCGGCAGCAGATTGTCGCTGCCTTTCATGGTGACATGGGCGTGACCTCGTCGCTCTACATCGAAGAAAACTGTCCTGCTGTCCAGACCGCTTGCCGTGCCATGGCACCGGGTAATCGTCCGGAATTACTTGATTATGCGTGGGATGATCTGAACTTCTGGTCGGTGGCCCTTGATGCGCCGGCGCCTCGGGATCAGGACAAGCCGCAGGTCATACGAGGTCGACAATTTTTCGAGCAGGCACGCTGCGCTCAGTGTCATGTGCCCGAGATGCGTACCGGCAGCTATCCTGTGCTGCCTGCGATCGAGAATAAAACTTTTCGCGCCTACACCGATCTGCTGCTGCACGATATGGGTCCGGGTTTGGCGGACGGCCGCCCCGATTTCACGGCCGGTCCGCGCGACTGGCGCACGCCGCCGCTTTGGGGAATTGGTCTTTCGGCTCAGGTGAACGGCAGTACCAACCTGTTGCATGATGGGCGTGCCAGAACCGTGCTCGAGGCGGTTTTATGGCATGGCGGAGAGGCACAGCCGGCACGCGATTTGTTTGCCGGTCTCTCGAAAGAAGAGCGCGATGATCTGATTGCGTTTGTCAATTCGCTTTAGCGACTGACCAATGACACTCAAATCCAGGCAACGATTCGTCTATTTTTTTTTTGCTTTCGCGATGTATTTGCTGTTCCGGCATCTGCTGGGACCACGCCTGGGTCTTGAGGGGCTGTGGCTGGTACTGGTTGCCTATGCATTTGCACTGATTTGTCCCAGTATTTATTTATACCGATTGTGGAGAGCGGCAAGCGCCATCCAAACGATGAAGGATGATCCGTGATGAGAATCTGTTTACTGGGAATGCTGCTGGTTTCAAACCTGGCTCAAGCCGGATGGGTACTTTACGGCGATAACGGCAAGGCGGAGTTTTATTACGACGATCAAAGCATCGTGACCAGCGGCGCGACAGTCTCGGTTTGGGAAATGCTCAGTTACAGCTTCCCGCTCAATGGCGTGCTGTCCAACCGCTCGCACAAGGAATACAACTGCGCGTTGCAGCAGTTCCGCAATCTGGAGGGAGCGTTTTACTCGGAGACCTATCTGAAAGGCCAGACGGTCAGCAGCAGCGTCGATCCCGGGGATACCTGGCGCCCGGTGGTGGAAGGCACCCGAAACAACGAGCTCATGCAGATTATCTGTGGAAAGCAAGGCTGATGGTGATTGATCTCGGTCTGTCGAAATTAGCGGTGATTGGCGGGATCGCACTGGTTGTGATTGGCCCCGAGCGTCTGCCCGCCGTGGCACGGGTGGCTGGGCGCCTGTTCGGCAAGGCGCAGGGTTATCTCGCCACACTCAAGACCGAGGTCAATGCGCAAATGCTCGCAGAAACACTGAAAGCGGAGAAAGATGCCGTCACCGAATCGGCTGAGGTGTTGCGATCAGTGGCCGATGATATGGCGGAGGCTGAGCAGGATTTCAGCGCCGCAGTCGCCGCAGCCAATCGCACTTTTGACAGTATCAGCGGTAATGAATCTTTTGTCGGTGATGACAGCATCCGACAAAAGCAGCGTTCGTTCAAACAGAAAAAACGTCATTATTTTTCCGGACCACCCGTCTGGCATCGGCGCACGCAAGTCAGGCATGCGCGGCGACTGTCCACTGCCACCCGCAGACGCAGCGACGCAGGGTCGGTGCTGTCAGGGTCTCGTTTTTTTGGGTGATGCTGCTGCGTCACCGACTTTGTTACAGGGATAAAAAAATACCACACTCACTCTGTTCGGTTTTTTGTGTGCTGTTGCTCTGGCTGACGGGAAGCGCGCATGCGTAATCGGTGGATTTCATCGAACCCAAAGACGGGGACACGGTGCCGACCACCTTCACCGTCAAATTCACAATTGATGGCATGCGCATTGCGCCCGCCGGCGACATGACGCAGGGCACCGGGCATCACCATCTGCTGATTGATGCCTGAGATATCGATACCGGTGTCGTGATCCCGGCTTCGCTTTCAGTTCCGTAGGTTCCATGGGTTGTCCATGACTCAACGGGACTTTTATTTTTGAACTGCACTCGAAATATCACTTCTCTCATTTACTGGCCACATGACCCAAGGTTTTTATTGGCCTACATGTGAAACATTTCCACTAACTATGAGCGAACCAAGTTCGCTCGTGCGTCAGCAATATTCACTCGCTCCCGCTAGCTCACATTGCTTTGCACATATCTTTGATATTTATTTTGAAGTAACGTTTTTGGGATATTGATCTAGATGTTAAGAGCGCACGGTGGCTATAGCGAACACAAAGATGTGTTGCCATAGCCACCGTGGTGTAGTTGTTTGATCTGAGTGTCACTTCGTTACACGACCGTAAACAGAGTTGGTTTGGAGGCTGATGTTTTGGAACTCCCAGCTGCCTCACGGCATACTGCTCTGCGGCTTCACCTATTAGTCACGTGCCGTTACGGCAACACGTGTAGGGCGGGGTCATTAGCCGTCATATTACAACCCGCGTTTTTACCTGTTGGTTTCGGTTGGCAGTACCGTTTTTCCGTGCGTCTGTACGCTAGTCTGTATGTGCGTGTGGTGATTTTGAATACTGGATCTGCTGCAGCAGGCTTGAGTTTTTTACGCAAGTTATCAGTTCACATCTTCTTCCTGAATGCTAGTAATTGCTTGATATCTGATTGACTAAGCAAATCAAAGTACTTGGTCAAGCATTCCTCGACTCGCTGTAAAGCCTTCAATAGCTCAGGCGCAGTATCTCGCATCATCTGCTCGTTGAGACCTTGCTGCTTAAGCCATTTATTTGTGGCTATTGTGTCGCGAGTTTGATTACTAGCAATTTGTCTCTGTAGGTCGTGTTTATCCAGCTGCTTGGTATTCATGCAACTATTTATAT
>SYFN01000052.1 GCA_005800405.1 Burkholderiales bacterium | reverse complement strand
TGGTTGGCTCGTCCAGCAAGAGGATATCGGGGTTGGAAAACAAGGCTTGTGCCAGTAGTACCCGCAGCTTCCAGCCCGGGGCAATACTGCTCATCTGATCATCGTGTTGCGCGGTCGGTATACCCACCCCTGACAGCAACTCTCCCGCACGTGCCTCGGCAGTGTAGCCGTCGTATTCAGCAAACTTCGCCTCCAGATCGGCTGCTTTCATGTAGTCGTCATCAGTCGCATCGGGGTTCGCGTATATCGCATCCCGCTCGCTCATCGCCGCCCACATTTCAGTATGGCCCATCATCACCACATCCAGCACACGCATGTCTTCGAAGGCAAACTGATCCTGACGTAGTTTGCCCAGGCGTTCATTGGCATCCAGCATCACAGTCCCTGAGGATGGCTCAAGATCACCGCCCAGGATTTTCATGAAGGTGGACTTGCCACAGCCATTGGCGCCTATCAGGCCGTAGCGATTGCCTTCGCCAAATTTGACTGAAATATTTTCGAAAAGCGGCTTGGGGCCGAACTGCATGGTGATATTGGCGGTGGAAAGCACTACGGGAACCTCTGGGATGCGGACGGAAAGAAAAATAGCGGGCGTTAGGTCACCCACGACATCCTTGTCAGGACAGCGCTAGAAGCCTGTGATTTTATCATTGAGGCAGTTCAGGGGCGCAGGGGCAAGCCGCGTGCCCCGCGGCCAGCCCAAGAGCCGACCGAGACAAGCCTATGCGCGAAGGGCGGGATAGCCGCTGAGCACCAGTTGAATACCCGCTTCGTCTGAGTGCAAACGGCACATCGCGCCGACGGGCAGGGTCAATTTGTCGCGGGTGTGACCAAAAGGCAGTCCCTGCAACAAAGGTATGGGCACTAGCCTCCTCAAGCAGGCCAGCATGGCTTCGAAGTCGTAACCATTGTCGTACTCACTCAAACGATAGCCAGAGAAATCACCAAGAATCACTGCCTTCTGACGGGACAGAACGCCGCCGTGCAAAAGCTGCAACAGCATGCGCTCTACCCGGTAAGGATGCTCGTTCACATCTTCGATGAAAAGAATGCCGCCGTTAATATCCGGCATCCAGGGCGTTCCCATGACATGGGTGACCATGGATAGATTGCCACCCCACAGTGTTCCCTCGACATCGACGATGGGGTTACCCAGCGCGGCAATCTCAAGGGTCATCGGCCGAAGCAGACACTGCCAGAAATGCGATTGAGTGAATTCACTGACATCCGGTCGACTGAAATCATCGCAAATCATGGGCCCGGCGAAACTCACTACACCGGTCTTTGCCAGCAAACTCAGATGCAATGCCGTGAAATCACTATGGCCGACAAAATACTTGCCGCTACTGGCGAGCAATTCGAAATCAATCGCTGGCAACAAGCGCGACAAGCCATAGCCACCGCGCAGCGCAATCACGATCTCCACCTCAGGATATCTGGCCGCATCATGGAGTTGCCGCACTCGATCTGCATCGCTGGCTGCAAAGCGTTGGTATTTTGCGTGGGGGCTGCAGAAGTCATGTACCTGATGCCCCTGCGCGCGCAATCGCGTCGCAGCACGATGCAAGGCCTCGGGATCAGCCGCATATCCACTGGGGGCCACAATCGCAATATGTCGTGATGATGATGTCATGGGCTTACGGCGCAAAATATCGTGAGGAAGGGCGTGCTGTGTGGCGTCATGGTGGATGGCCTGATGATGTCATTCACTCTGAGTTATGCCTTCTGGGTACGACTCTGCAGCCGACGTTCTGCAAAAAATGCAGACAGCATCAAGCTGCACTCGTCACTAAGCACACCGCCAGTCACCGCCGTATGGTGATTGAGCTTTTCTTCGGCAAACAGATTGACGACAGAACCACATGCGCCGGTTTTGGGATCTGCAGCACCATACACCACCCTCGTCAGCCGCGCATGCATCATCGCGCCAGCGCACATGACACAAGGCTCCAGCGTCACATACAGAGTGCAGCCCGGCATGCGGTAATTGGCACGGGCCTTGGCACCGGCGCGCAGCGCGGCGATTTCGGCATGCGCGCTTGGGTCATGCTGTCCGATCGGCTGATTGAAACCCGCTGCAATCACGTCACCGTTGCGAACTAGCACAGCACCGACCGGTACCTCGCCCAGAGCTTTCGCCTGACTGGCGGCAGCCAGCGCCATGCGCATGAAATACTCGTCATCCATCTTCAGGTATCGGTGATCTCTGCCCAGCAATTCGGTGTTTCATGCAGCACCAGCTTCTGTAGCCGCAGACCCGTGCCGTAGCGATCGTGATAAACGCCACGCAGCGCATCAAAGGCAGTACGCGCCAGATTTTCCACTGTGGGTATCTTCTCGATAACGACCGTCTTGTGATCCGGTAGGGTAGCCAGAAAACTGCGGACCGCAGTGTCTTTCGAATAAACCAGAAACGCGTGATCCCAAACGTCCACAAGATGTGCTTTGGCTAGCGCCTTGACATCGGAAAAATCCATGATCATGCCGTTGTCCGAGCTACCTTCTTCCTCGATGACCTGACCGACCAGCGTAATTTCGAGTGTGTAGCGATGACCGTGTAAATTGCGGCATTGACTTTTATGATCAGGAATTCGGTGACCGGCGTCGAATTCGAGTTTGCGGGTAATAGTGATCATGCGCTTTTAAAGTGTTCAGGGTATTTGCAGCAGTTTATGGGTTTGCAAGGACAGCCGCCATTGCGGATGAGACTTACAGAGATCAATCGCTAACCGTGTATTGTCGGCGAGCGTGGGCCCATCCATTGGCTGCAAAAAAAAATGGGTAAAAGCCAGTGAGGTGTAATCCGACAGGTTCTGACCTTGCTGAGGTATCACTACTTTGAGCTCATCACCCCGGTTCACGACCAGCGCTGCCTCGGCTTTCGGGCTCACGCAAATCCAGTCCACGCCCACGGGAACCGGCAGCGTGCCGTTGGTTTCGATGGCGACCTCAAATCCACACGCATTCAGGGCATCAATCAAAGGCTTGTCTAGTTGCAGCAGCGGTTCGCCCCCTGTAAACACCACGTATTTTTTCCCTGCACGGGCAGCAGGCCATTGCGCATCGATCACCGCTGCGAGCTGGCCGGCATCGGGGTACTTGGCGCCCAACACGCCATCGGTACCGACAAAATCGGTGTCGCAAAATCGGCAAACTGCCGTAGCACGATCCTGTTCTCGTCCCGACCATAGATTGCAACCGGAAAAACGGCAGAACACTGCCGGCCGTCCGGCTTGTGCGCCCTCGCCCTGCAAAGTGTAAAAAATTTCTTTGACGCTGTAGCTCAACCCGCTGTCC
>SYFN01000051.1 GCA_005800405.1 Burkholderiales bacterium | reverse complement strand
CGCCAAACGTCCTGATATTTTGCTCTGTGATGAGCCAACAGGTGCACTTGATGTGGCAACCGGTCGGCTGGTACTGGATGTGCTGGCACAGGCAAACGCCGAGCTTGGTGCAATGACTGTGGTAATTACCCACAATGCCGCCATTGCCGGCATGGCGCATCGTGTCATCTCCCTCGGCAGCGGTCGTATTTCCGGCATCACGCGCAATGCAACCCGTTTGCCCGCATCGGCACTCGCCTGGTGAATCACCTGACCTCACTGCAACTGAAGCTCTTGCGCGATCTGTGGCGTTTGCGTACTCAGGCATTTGCCGTCGCTGCCGTGGCGATGTGCGGCATTACCAGCCCGGTCTCGACGCGCGGCGCTTATGAAGCACTGCGACTGGCACAACACACTTACTATCAGCAGTATCGGTTTGCCGATGTATTCGCCAGCGTGCGCCGCGCGCCTGCAGGTATTACTGACGCCATACGCAGGATAGAAGGTGTGGCTGACGTGCAGGCAAGAGTCTTGTTCGATGCGACGCTCGATGTACCGGGACTGACCGAGCCTGCTACGGGACGACTCGTGTCCCTGAAAACTGCGAACCAAAATGATCTCAACCGGATTTATCCGCGTGCAGGACGGCTTCCCGCTCCGGGTAGTCGCCATGAAATTCTCGTTCGCGAAGCCTTTGCCGGCGCCAATGCCTTGCAAGCGGGGGTTGATCTCAAGGTCGTAATCAATGGCAGATTCGAAACTTTGACCGTAACCGGTATTGCTATTTCACCGGAATATATCAATGAAATGCGCGGATCTGGCTTCCCAGACTATCGCCGCTTTGGTGTGTTGTGGATGGATCATGAAGCTCTGAGCAGCTTGCTTGGTATGCGTGAGGGTTGTATTGACATCGTTCTGACCCTCTCACCCGGTGCAAGCGAAGCAGAGGTTATTCATCGGCTCGATGGTTTGCTTGAGACCTTTGGTGGCTTGGGCGCTATTGGTCGTGAAGATCAGCTCTCACATCAGTTCATCAGTAATGAATTGGCGCAGACCAGAGTGAGTGCAACGGTGATTCCAACTATTTTTTTGAGTGTTACTGCGTTTCTGGTTCATAACGTCTTGTTGCGGCTCAGTTCTCTGCAACGTACTCAGATCGGCTTGCTCAAGAGTTTTGGCTTCGGCCATGTGACCATCGCCGGCCACTATATGCAGTTCGCCCTGATCACCGTGGCCACCGGCAGCATCACAGGAATTGCATTAGGTAGCTGGCTGGGTCATGGCCTGGCCCATTTGTATGCCCGCTTTTTCCATTTTCCGATACTCTCGTTTTCGCTCTCTGCGTCACTGGTACTGACGGCATTGATTGTGAGTCTGTTGTCTGCCTTGCTGGGTTCCAGTCTTGCCGTACTTCGCGTATTGCGCATGACATCTGCCGATGCCATGCGACCCGAATCTCCGTTGCACTACCGCCGCAGTAATCTGGAAAGCTCTCGTTGGTGGTGGCGGCTACCCCTGGCCTTGCGCATGGTGTCACGCAATCTCTTGCGCACACCTCTTAAAACCTCGCTGACGGTTCTGGGCCTATCGATGTCAACGGCGCTGGTGATCACCGGATTATTTTCTTTTGATGCACTCAATGAAATCATCCGATTTCAGTACCGGGTACTGCAACTCGAAGAGATCAGTGTGACCCTCAATGAGGCGTATTCTGCCGACGTCGTCAGTCGCTTGTCACGATTACCCGGGGTGTTGCGTGCCGAAGGCTTCCTGTCTATGCCCGTCTCCCTGAAGGTTCGTCATCGAGAGAAAAGAACGGTGATCATTGGCCTTGAGCGTGAACGGCAGTTACAACTGACGGTTGACGCTCATGAACGCTCGATAGAACTGCCAGCCGAAGGGCTGGTGTCTTCACGCATGCTCGCTGACCTGCTTGAGTTCCAGATCGGCGACAGCGTAGAAATCCATTTTCTGGGGAGACGACGTCAAAAGATAGACGTACCCGTGACCTTGATTCTTGACGAGCCCATTGGCGCATTTGCTTATATGGATACTCAAGCGTTATCGCGACTTCTGCAAAAAATACCAACAGCGAATGGTGCATGGCTGGCACTGGATATGACGAAAGCCGACGAGTTTTACCGAACGATCAAAGCCTTGCCTGCGCTGGCCAGTACAAGTCTCCGTGAAGCCACGCCAGCGAGTTTTCTATCGACCGTTGGAGAAAATATCCGCATCAATAACAGTGTGCTGATCTTCTTCGCCTGCGTCATCGCTGCTGGCATCAGCTATAACTCAGCCCGCATCGCGCTCTCGGAACATGCGACCGAGCTCGCAAGCCTGCGCATTCTCGGTTTTACTCGTGCCGAAATCACAGTACTCCTGTTGACCGAGCAATGGTTACTGACTGCCATCGCGATTCCCTTGGCTGCCTGATC
This sequence comes from Burkholderiales bacterium, assembly GCA_005800405.1. Taxonomy (GTDB): domain Bacteria; phylum Pseudomonadota; class Gammaproteobacteria; order Burkholderiales; family Burkholderiaceae_D; genus Pernthalerella. Next base: position 1,925 of record SYFN01000051.1, on the reverse strand, counting down.
GGCTATGGTCTGGCTGCTGGTATTACCGCACTGTTGTCGCAAGAGCTATTCCGCATACCATTGGTCGTCAGTGCTCGTACATTTTTATATGCAGCGCTGGTCGTCATGTTGTCAGCCATCGCTTCATCAGTCTCGATAGGATTACGATTACAGCAATTGGATTTGATTGCAGTCTTGCAAACGCGTGAATGATTTCAGATCTTTCAACCCAAAAAATCGCTTGCTGATTGCAGTGGCTCTGCTGTCAGCGACCATCGTGATCGCCTGGCTGCTTACGCCTTCACCGCTACGGCTTCAGCTGGTCCGCGCAGAAAAAGATAAGTTGACCGTAAGTATTAATAATGAAGGTATCGTCCGCGCGCATGATACTTATGTTGTTGCCAGTCCGATTGCAGCAACGATAGAGCGAGTCCTGCTGCGTACCGGCGATACTGTCACGCGCGGCGATGTAGTTGCCTGGCTCTTGCCACTAGCCATTGATCTGCAGTCGAGAGAACAAACACTGGCCCGCTTACAGGCCGCGCAGGCGCGATGGTCGGAGGCGACGTTGTTGAAACGAGAAGCCGAGACAAATCACAACCTGGCAAGGCACGAGCTTGAAAGACAAAAAATACTGGTCCGAGATCATTTTATATCGCCGCAAGCGCTGGATCATTTAATCGCTCGCGAAAGCTCAACACGTGCTGCCATCAGTGCCGCACATGCCCGTACCCAGATAGCACAAGCAGCGGTTACCGAGGCGCGCGCCGCCGTGGATACTTTTACACGTGCAGCAGAGAGAAAAATAGCCGTGCGCGCACCCGCATCCGACCGTTTTCTGTCCATTAATCAGCAAAGTGAGCGCACGGTTGCCGCTGGGCTGTCGCTGATGACCATTGGCGATCCAATACAGATGGAAGCTGTCGTTGATGTATTGTCGGTCGATGCCGTCAAAATCCGGCCGGGTATGCGCATGCTGCTCAAAGACTGGGGAGGCGATGTACCGCTGGAGGCTAGTGTCAGACTGGTTGAGCCTGTCGCATTTACCAAGATATCGGCACTGGGCATTGAAGAACAGCGCGTGAATGTGATCGCCGACCCGATTGGCTTGCCCTGGCCGCTAGGCAATGGCTATCGCATTCAGGCAAGGATCATACTTTGGCAAAAGGACGCGGTGCTGAAAATGCCTGGCGGTAGCATTTTTCGGGTCGGTCAGGAATGGCGCATCTTCGTCGCAGAAAATGGACGCGCAAGAGAAAGAATTGTTGTCATTGGTCAGCGCAATCGCGACGAAGTGCAGATCATCAACGGCCTGCGCGAGGGCGAACAGGTCATCCGATTCCCCAGCAGGCAGGTGAGTGACGGCGCACGTATTATGGTCGAATGAGGAAGGCGGCTCCGCGATAACGAGCGTCTATCCCGCCTGCATGCGCTTGTCGATAACTCGTCTGGCCTTGCCCACTTGCGTGCGTTCCACGCCATTGGGCGGTAGTACGGTGACCGTACAGGAAATACCGATATAGGATTTGATCATGTGCTCAAGCTGAGCACCACCGCTTACGCCATCACCATGTCTGACTTCCTCACGGGTTTCAACCAGCACTTCCAGCTGGTCCAGATGCAGATCACGCGTCAGTAAAATTTGATAGTGCGGTGCCAGCGCGGGTTGCTGCAAGAGCAGTTCTTCTATCTGCGATGGAAATACATTCACGCCCCGGATAATCATCATGTCATCGGACCGTCCAGCGATCTTGTCCATGCGACGCATGGCCCGCGCCGTTGGTGGCAGCAAACGTGTCAGGTCGCGCGTGCGATACCGAATGACGGGCATCGCCTCCTTGGTGAGCGAAGTAAAAACCAGTTCACCCGCTTCACCATCGGGCATCACCTCGCCCGTCACAGGATGAATGATCTCAGGATAGAAATGGTCTTCCCAGATCACCGGG
>SYFN01000050.1 GCA_005800405.1 Burkholderiales bacterium | reverse complement strand
GAATCTGATAACGTTCGGTTTGGCTGAGGTGTGTATAGGTCATGTGCTTCTTCGACTGGCTGGTCAAAAGGCTTTGATACTAATGCACCTCAGCCATCCAACCCATTAATCAAAGTTGCACTTCGTCCTTGAATTCACCTGATTATTAAAGGAATTCACCATGATTATTTCCCGTGAAAGCCTGATGAGTCTCGAGACTTACGCAAAAACGCGTATCGAGTTCCGCAAGCAGGTCATGGAACATAAAAAAAACCGTAGCGTTTTTCTCGGTAACCACGTCACACTACTGTTTGAAGATGAAATCACCCTGCGCTATCAGGTGCAGGAGATGCTGCGAATCGAAAGGATTTTTGAAGAAGAGGGTATTCAGTCCGAGCTGGATGCCTACAACCCGCTGTGCCCGGATGGCAGCAACTTCAAGGCCACCATGCTGATCGAGTATGGCAACGTCGCCGAGCGCAAGGCCGCACTCGCCAAGCTGATCGGTATCGAAGATCGTTTGTTCATTCAGGTCGAGGGCCAGCCTCGAGTCTATGCGATTGCTGATGAAGACCTGGAGCGCGAGACCGCTGAGAAAACGTCCGCTGTTCACTTTGTGCGCTTCGAACTGACGCCGGAAATGAAGTCGGCATTGAAGAGCGGTGCGCAGATGATGGTCGGCTGCGATCATCCGAACTACCCGGTGCATCTGGAAGACCTGCCTCAGGAAACCCTGTCGGCGCTGCTGAAGGACTTGAGCTGATCCAAGCCAGACAGGTCAGCGTGAAGTCACTCGCGCTGCCTTGAGCCACACCCGAACCGCGAGGCCGCCTGTCTCGCGGTTTTTTATTTCCAGCCGCCCGTGATGTCGCTGCACCACGCGATCCACAATAGCAAGGCCAAGCCCCGCGCCATTGGCGTGGGTGCGGGCGGTGTCCATGCGGGTGAATGGGCGCATGAGATGCGGGATCTCTTCCTCAGGTAATCCGGAGCCGTGATCAGCAATTTCCAATCGAATTAGTCGGCCGTCGCGTATCGCGGAGATGTCAAGCTCTGCAACACCGCTATCTGGCGTTTTTCCATAGCGTCGCGCATTCTCGATCAGATTGCCGATAACGCGTCCCACGTCGGTCGGGTTGCCGGTCACACTCAGTGCCGGATCGATTGATGAATTTATTTTCAAATCGGACAGACGCGCTGCTTCTTCTGTCATTTTCTGTAGTAGCGCGGACAAGTCGAAGTTACCGTAAGCCGCTGTTTCGGCAGGCCGTGCGTAATCCAGAAACTGCCCGATGATCGCTTCCATCTGTGCCAGATCCGATTGCATGCCGTTACGTGCATCCTCGGGCAGTTTGGCCATCTCGACTTCAAGCAGCATGCGTGCAATCGGCGTGCGCAAGTCATGCGAGATACCGGCCAGAATGACGGCACGATCTGACTCGATCTGGTTCAGATCCTGCACCATCTGGTTGAAACTTTGATTGGCTTCGCGTATTTCTGTCGGACCTCGATCCGGCAGGGGCGCCGGGGGCAGACCACGAGCCATAGCGCGCGCGGCCGAGGATAAACGGGCCAGTGGTTGATTGATCAGGCGACTGATGAAAACAGCACCCAGCAGTGACAGTACCAGCGTCACCGTGACCCAGCCAATCCACTGAATGCCTGAGGTACTTTCGATGCGATCGCGATCCATCATGAGCCAGTAATCATCATCGTCGATCCGGAAGCTCACCCAAAAGCCGCGCAGGTCATTGACCTCCCCAGCGAATTGCGTGTCTTGTCCCAGAAGCCGGCGCACATTCGCTTCGATCACATTCATCAGGTCCGTGTCTGGCATCGCATCGGTCACATCCTCGGCTTCGCGAGAATAAATGCGTATGCCCTGCGTGCTTTCCAGATCAAATAGCAGTTCGCGCCGCAGCTCTGGCGCCGAGTGGAGCAGAGCGGCACGGGTGATCGTCACGATCGAGCTCACCTGAGCCGCAATTTGCTCGCCGCGCGGCGTGCGCTCCACAACTCGAAAGCTTGCCACCCAGGCCGCCATGCTGGCTGCAATCAGAAAAGCGATCAGAAAAAAAGTGCGCCAGAAAAGACCGCTGCGCAGTCCTGCCGGATGAACGGGCGCGGCGCGCTCAGGCAAGCGACTCATGTTGGATGATCGTCGGGAATAAATACGTAACCCAGTCCCCAGACCGTCTGAATGTAGCGCGGACTTGAAGGATCGGATTCGATCAATTTACGAAGTCGGGATATTTGTACATCCAGGCTGCGATCGTAGACTTCATAGTCGCGTCCACGCGCGATCTCCATGAGCTTTTCACGGGATAGGGGTTGTTTCGCATGGCGGGCCAGGGCCTTGAGCACCGAGTACTCGCCGCTGGTCAATGCGATCACTTTGCCATTCTGTGTCAGCGAGCGTCGCGATAAATCGAAGGTGAATTCACCAAAAACATAGACCTCTGCACGATCCGAAGGTGCGCCCGGGAGTTCCTCGGGCACGACACGCCTTAGCACCGCACTGATCCGAGCGAGCAGCTCACGCGGATTGAAGGGCTTGGGCAGGTAGTCATCCGCACCTGTTTCAAGTCCGGCAATACGATCGGCATCTTCGCCTTTGGCGGTCAGCATGATGATCGGGGTGTTGTCGCCACCACCCCGAAGACGTCCACAGATTGACATGCCGTCTTCGCCGGGCAGCATCAGGTCGAGGACCAGCAGATCGTAGCGCTCGCGCATCCAGAGACGGTTCATTTCGATCGCGCTGGCAGCGGCGGTGACGGCGTAGCCGTGCTCAGTCAGGAAGCGCTTGACCAGATCGCGTAGTCGCGCATCGTCATCGACCACCAGGATTTTCGCTTGCGACCCTGGCTTGCGCCGGGAGAGAACGATGGGAGCAGGATTTGTCGTTTGCATAGTGCTATGGTAACGTCCTTCGCGGATGCCAAGACTGGCAACCCGGTCGAAATTACAAAGCTTTACAAAGTTCCGACTGGCTTCCGATCATTGACGCGCAGGAACCCACGTACACTGTTGGTTGTGCCAGAAAAAGCCCTCATCACCGCACTGAAACTTGCATGCAAACTGCTGCTGCCTGCACTCACACTCTTGCACGGGAGTGTTGCCGCCGAGGCGCATGGCAAAGTCGAAAACCGCCCTCGACATGCAATGGCACCGGCCTCTGCGAGCGAGCTTCGGCCCCGCAATGATGATAGCCGGCAGCGTAACGAGGACAGCGATCGCCGCGCATCGCGCTTGTCACCGGAAGAACGCAAGGCCTTGCGGCAGCAGATCAACGAGGCCGGTCAGGACCTGTACCCGCCCCGACGCCCTTGATAAAGGTGCCCTGCGCTTTACCCAAAGGGCCGTTCTGGTGATATACTTCGCGCCTTCGCCTAAAACTCAGCAAGAAGAATTTGCGTCTATATTAATTTCAAATAAAAATAATATTAATGTTTTGTTTACAAAATTAGAAGAATTCGTTAAAAAATAATTATGGTGGGCCCGCCAGGACTCGAACCTG
>SYFN01000049.1 GCA_005800405.1 Burkholderiales bacterium | reverse complement strand
CTTCGCACGCAATACATTCACATCCACATCGGCATCGAGAATATTGTGCCCGCTGTACATGATGGCACCTTCAGCGCGCTGCCCTGGGTACAAATCGTACATGCGATTCAGCGTGCGCAGGAGCGTCGATTTACCGCAACCGGAAGGTCCAATGAAGGCAGTGACTTTTTTCTCGAAGATATCCAGATTGATATCCTTAAGACCCTGAAACTGTCCATAAAAAAAGTTCAGATTCTGCACCTGCAAAGTCGTTGTCAGCGCAGGCGCCGTCATCTTCTCTGGTGTGGGTATCGCAAAATTCATGGAGTACTCCTATCCCTTTTTCTGGCCAGCCGCCGCAATCACGCGCGACAGAATATTCAGTCCCAAGACACTGAACGTAATCAAGAGTGCGCCACCCCAGGCCAGCTCGCGCCAGTTGTCATAGGGACTCATCGCAAACTGGAAAATCACGACGGGCAGGTTCGCCAGCGGTGTATTCATATCGGCACTGAAAAACTGGTTGTTCAGCGCAGTGAACAGCAGAGGTGCAGTCTCGCCAGAGATGCGGGCCACCGCCAGCAGCACACCCGTCAAGACACCGGCCTTGACAGCGCGCAGGCGGACCATGGTGGCGACTTTCCAGCGCGGTGCTCCCAGCGCGAAAGCGGCTTCGCGCAAGCTGTTGGGCACCAGTATGAGCATGTTGTCCGTGGTACGCACGACAACCGGTATAGCGATCAGGGCAATCGCAAAGCTTCCCGCCCAACCGGAGAAATGGCGCACGTTGGCAACGTAAATCGCGTAGATGAACAAACCGATGACGATCGAAGGCGCAGACAGCATGACATCGGTGACGAATCGCGTGATTTGTGCAAAACGATTTTCCTCACCGTACTCGGCAAGGTAGATGCCCGCAAAAATCCCGATGGGCGTGCTAATCAGCGTTGCCGTACCCACCATCATCAGACTACCGACAATCGGATTGAGCAGTCCGCCACCCTCGCTGCCCGGCGCCGGCGTTGTCTTGGTAAAAAAATCAAGATCCACGGCACCGATGCCGTTAATGACAAGCACCGTCAATATCCAGAACAGGAACATGAGGCCCGTCAGCATCGCCATCACAGACAGGCTGATACCTATCCGATGCCTCAACAAGCGAGCACGATAGATAGGATTGTCGGATTTCAAAAGGGTGGTCGGGTTCATTTGCCGCCCTCCGCTCTACCCATCTGCAGCAGCATGAACTTCGCAGCGGCCAGCACGATGAAAGTGATGACAAACAAAATCAGACCCAGAGCGAAGAGCGATGACACATGCAATCCCGCTTCAGCTTCAGCGAACTCATTGGCCAGCGTTGAGGCAATGCTGTTACCCGCCGAAAACAGAGACCAAGAAAGTTTGTGCGCATTGCCAATCACAAAAGTAATCGCCATGGTTTCGCCGAGCGCACGGCCCAGGCCCAGCATCACGCCGCCCACCACGCCGACCCGTGTGTACGGTAACACGACCTTGCGGACGACTTCCCAACGCGTGCAACCTAGCGCATAGGCAGATTCTTTCAGTACCGCCGGGCAGGTTTCGAATACATCACGCATGACCGACGCGATGAAAGGAATGATCATGACGGCCAGAATAATCCCGGCCGTCAACATGCCGATGCCCATCATCGGTCCTTGAAACAATTCACCAATGAAGGGGATTTGGCCCAGCGTTGCCAGCAGCAAGGGCTGCACATGATCCGCGAAGAAAGGCGCAAATACGAACAGGCCCCACATGCCGTAAATAATGCTGGGCACACCGGCCAACAACTCGACAGCCGTACCTAACGGGCGCTTCAACCAGACCGGGCAAATCTCCGTGAGAAACAAGGCGATGCCGAAACTTACTGGAAATGCCAGCAGCAGCGCAAGAAAAGACGTGATCAATGTGCCGGCGATCGCGATCAGTGCACCGTATTCATCATTGACCGGATCCCATTCGATACGGGTCACAAAACCAGGACCGAATTTTTCGAATGCAGGCCAGGCATTAATCACCAGGGATACCAAAATACCGACCAGAACTAGGAGCACCAGAAAAGCAAAGCTGAATGTGACTTTATGGAACAAAAAATCCTGCCATTTGGCAGACGATTTCGCGGTCGGCATGCCTTTGGCGTGGGCAGCGGTCGCGGCAAACTCGCCCGGCTGGGGCTGTTGAGCACTCATGAGCGTCAGGGCCTCGGTGTACGTGGTGGGGCGGTTTGGATTCACCCCGGGACTCTACCGGGGGAATATGACAGGTATGTTACAAGAGCGTGCGACTGACCATCCAATTTATTTCAAAAATTAAAATTTTTTCGGTACATGCTCTTGACAATCGGGTGAACACGGGCAGGATTCGTCACACTGTCAGGTGTTACGGCGAGGATAGCCCTCGGCTGTGATGCGCCGCCAGACCGCTTCTTTTTGATCGGAGGTCATGAATACCTACTCGGCGACCTCAGCCACCGTGCGACCGCAACCCCGACAAACATCATCGAAGGTAGTCGAACATACCGCAACACAGGGCGTATCAGGACATTCGGACACAGATGGCATCATCGCGTTGAGACGCGGGATAGGTCATTCATCCACACGCCTTCAAACGATGCGCTGCGCGGGATCGAGCAAACAGGCATCCGGGCTGGCATCCAGCTGGGCTGCTTCTTTTGCGTTACCCACCTTCATCAGCTCTGGCAATGCCACACCATTTTTTACTGCCGTCATTTCGGCAAGTATGGAAATTGCAATCTCCGATGGCGTCTTGCTACCGATGTAAATACCGATTGGTCCGTGAAGCTTTTCCAGCTGCGCGGGCGTCAGATCAAAGTCCAGCAAGCGCTCGCGACGCTTGGTGTCGTTCGAACGCGATCCGATAGCACCCACATAGAATGCCTCCGACTTCAGTGCTTCCATCAAAGCGAGATCATCGAGCTTGGGATCATGCGTGAGTGCGACAACGGCGCAGCGGCTGTCCAAACGCATTTCCATCACGAGATCATCGGGCATTGCGTGCACGACCTGCACGCCATCCACCGACCAGCCATCGCGATACTCTTCGCGTGGATCGCAGACGGTGACAGCGTAGTCCATACCCACCGCAATCTGCGCAAGAAAGCGCGACAATTGCCCCGCGCCGATGATGAGCAAACGCCAGCGCGGGCCATGAATTGTCGTTAGTGCGGCTTCGGATACCTGTAGGCTCATGCCGGCTTTGGCCGGTCCCAGAGTCACCGCACCACTTTGCAGATCAACGCGGCGCGCAATCAACTCACCCTGCGCGAGCCGATCCACCATATCCTTGATCTGACTGCCAGCTTTCAATGGCTCGATCGCCAGCTGAATGGTACCGCCACATGGCAAACCAAAACGATGCGCCTCATCGGCCGTGATGCCGTAGGTGACTATCTCGGGCTGGGTGCGCGTGATGCCATTTTTGCGGGCGCGATCAATCAGATCGTCTTCAACGCAACCACCGGACACTGACCCAACGACATGACCATCCTCACAGACAGCCAGTGTGGCGCCTTCAGGACGCGGGCTCGAACCCCAGGTCTTGATGACGGTCACGAGTTCACATTGCTTACCCGCTGCGATCCAATCCGAGCAGGTTTTCAAGACTTGGAGATCGATACTATCCATGGCAACAACTCTCAGTAAATCAGACGTCAAGACCTTCTATCAAAACATCGCTCACGTCTCGGGATCTTGCCAGCGGCATTTTAATGGAAGGTCTGAATGAAAAATGCTCCCCACCCTGACGGGTGGGGAGCATTCGCTACAACGCTAGTGCATCAGGCCGACTTCAAACCCTTGACCAAAGGCATGCTGCGAACACGCTTGCCGGTAGCGCTGAAGATCGCATTACCGACAGCCGCGCCGATCAGCGATGTGGACGGCTCACCCGTACCACCTGGCTTCTCGCTGCTCTTGACCAAAGTGATGTCGATGACCGGTGCCTCGTTTTGACGGAGTATGCGGAAATCGTTGAAGTTGCTCTGGACGACACGGCCTTTTTCGACCGTGTTCTCGCTGTACAGCGCGTGCGACAGACCGTAGACAATGCCGGACTCGAGCTGCTGCTCGACAATACCAGGGTTGACCATGTTACCGCAGTCGCAAGCGACCGTGACCTTATGGACCTTGACATCACCGCCGCTGACGGAGACTTCAGCTACTTGCGCCATGTAGGTGCCGTAGCCTTCCATCAGGGCGACGCCGAGTGAGCGGCCTTTTGGCAGCTTCTTGCCCCAGCCTGCTTTTTCGGCAGCGATCTTCAGCACGTTTACGAAGCGTGGCTCGTTACCAAGCAACGACAAACGATACTCAACAGGATCCTTGCCTGCAGCGT
>SYFN01000048.1 GCA_005800405.1 Burkholderiales bacterium | reverse complement strand
TCCTCGATGGCCAGATCCACGCGCCAGCTCTCGGCTAATCGTCGATTTATGGCGCCCCAGAATCTGGCCTATCTCGGTTTGTGTTTGTCCTGCTTTCATAAGCACTTCAATCTGATAACGTTCGGTTTGGCTGAGGTGTGCATAGGTCATGTGCTTCTTCGACTGGCTGGTCAAAAGGCTTTGATACTAATGCACCTCAGCCATCCAACCCATTAATCAAAGTTGCACTTCGTCCTTGAATTCACCGTTGATAGACCATCATGATTTTACTTGGACTGGATTTTCGCGCGCCATTTTTAAACCTTGACTTGGGCCGTAATGTCGCTATGGTGAATCCGATGTGGGATTGTCTATCGCTTTGATGATCAAATCATGCAAGCCGCACTGAACGCTCTGAACCAACGCTGCGCACAACTCCGTCAGCAAGCACGCGATCTTGCGCTGTGCCCGGATACTGAAGTACCACGAGTTTTCAAGGATTTGCTCGATTCACTGGAGCAGCTCTTCGCATTCGAGCACAGCCTGATGGAACAGCATCATTTTCCAGCGTCACGCTGCCATGTGGAACAGCGCGCCAGAGCACTCAGGGGATTGCACCGTACGCACTCGCAAGTGGGGTGCGGTGCCTGTCACAAAGGAAGATACGTCGGCGCGCACCTTCTGATGCACTGGTTCGAACTACACAACGAAACGCTGGATGCATGCCTCGCTGCCTGGCTTGAATGCCTGCAATCCGGCCAGGCAGCTCTGACCGTACCGCGCAGAGCATTGTGGCCCGAAATCATGCAGGATCCGCGTAATTACGCGCAGACGCTATTGCAGCCATCAGAACTCAACGACAAAAACAATTATTCAAACAGCTCAGGGCAAGATGGACAAAGCCCTGGGAAGTAACACCCACATCTGGCCAGCTTGCTTCATCTTGCCTGCCAGCTCACCTGCCTCATCACCAAAACCCCAGAAGAAATCGGCGCGAACCGCGTTTCGAATCGCACCCCCCGTATCCTGCGCCATCATCAGTCGACGCAAGGGAAGGTCACTATTGGGTAGCGTCGTCGACAAAAACACCGGAGCACCAAGCGAAATGAACTGCGGATCAATTGCGATGGAGCGTTGGGCTGTCAGTGATACGCCTAGTGCGCCACGCGGCCCTTTGCTTTCATCGGTAATTTTCTCTTCCTTGAAAAACACAAAACTTGAGTTTGCATTTAGGAGCTCCTGCAAACGATGCGGGTTGGAGGCGGCCCACGCTTTGATACCTTGCATTGAGGCCTGCTCAAGTTTGAGCTCGCCGCGCTCAACTAGATAACGGCCCATGGATTTATAGGGATGTCCATTTTGATCCGCGTAGGCCAAGCGCACGGTTTCTTTGGTTTCTTCGAGATTCACACGTCCGGAACCTTGCACTTGCAGGAAAAATGCATCGACTGCGTTATCCACCCACAACAGCTCCGTACCCGAGGCCAAACCCCTTTGCATTAGTTCGGCACGCGTGTAGTACGGAACAACTTTGTTGCCGGACAATCTACCGCGCAGACGCATATTTTTTAGTTCGGGATACACACTACCAAGATCAACAGTCAGTAAATCACCAGGCGCTCTGTAGAGTGGTGTCTGAAACAGGCCACCCCGCGTTCTCGAACCACGCAACAGCGGTTCGTAATAACCAGTCACCATGCCGGATACGCTGCCATCAGCATTGCGAACTTGATGTGGCAAGAACCGAGATTCAAAAAAATTTCGCAAGCCCGCGCCATCGACAGCATTCCATTGCTGGGCGTCGGCACATACCTCGTGCCAGCCAGCTCGTCGAATCATGACTTCACACGAAGCAAGAAACGCAGACCAGAGCTGCGTGAGGTCATCCTCAAACCAGCCTGGCAACTGATCAAAGCGCGCCACGCGCAAATAATCGGTCGCCGTTATGGCCTCGGCTTTGGTGGCAGGCTGCACCAGTACAGAGTGTGTTGGGCTCGGTGGCTTGGATGACTTAGGCGGCGCAACGCACGCACCGAGGAGCAGGGTTACAACCAACGACCGTCCGGTTACACTGAACGATTGAATTAATTGAGGCACGATGTCATGTGGTTGTTATTTCTTGAGGCAGGACTGGCACTAGGCCTGCTGATTTTCATCGTTTGGTGGACGATGTTCTCTGGCCACAAAGATGACGACTGAGCTTTTTCAAAAAAACACCATCTCGAAAAAACCAAAAACTGCTACAGCTGAAAAGTTTTACTCGATCTTTGCTTTTTCAGATTGGCGAGCCGAAGCATCATGAACTCAGTCTAATCAAGCGCCTGCTTAATGCAGCGTGCGCGGAAGAGATAGAACGAACTCGGGTATCTTGGATTCAAATTGCTCACCGTCCTCAGCCACGCAAAAATATTTACCGCGCATGGTCCCCTGAGGCGCGGAAAGTGATGTGCCGCTGGTGTACTCAAACTGCTCGCCTGGCGCCAGCAATGGCTGATGACCCACCACGCCCAGCCCTCGCACTTCCTGCACCTGCTCATCGGCATCGGTAATGAGCCAATGACGTGAGATCAGCTGTGCCGTGACGCTGCCCGTATTCTTGATCGTGACTGCATACGCGAATACATACTGTGAAGCATCCGGATTGGATTGATCCTCCAGATACTGGGTGCGCACCGTAACCGTCATCTCATATGCAGCCATTTTCTACCGTTCTTTCCTGTGAGTTTGCAGTCGCAAGCCTGCCGAGCCGAGAAGTTATCGATTGCACACCAATTTCAGCCTCGTGGCAAGCAAGCCGCCTCATCAAGGTAGAATTCCCCGCTTGCCAACAGGGGGAAAATATGACGACTTACCGCATCGCTCCGAGCATTCTGTCCGCCGACTTTGCCCGTCTCGGTGAAGAAGTCCGCGACGTCGTGGCAGCCGGCGCCGATATCATCCATTTCGATGTCATGGACAATCATTATGTTCCCAATCTGACAATCGGGCCGCTCGTCTGTGAGGCAATTCGACCTCATGTGCAGGTACCGATTGACGTTCACCTGATGGTCAAACCCGTCGATCGCCTCATCCCCGATTTTGCAAAAGCCGGCGCCAATATCATCAGCTTTCATCCTGAAGCGTCGGAACACGTCGATCGGACTCTTCAGCTCATTCGTGATCATGGCTGCAAAGCGGGGCTGGTATTCAATCCTACCACGCCACTGCATCATCTTGAACACGTCATGGACAAGCTTGATCTGATACTTGTCATGTCGGTCAATCCCGGATTTGGCGGGCAGTCGTTTATTCCCGAGGCGTTGAAGAAAATTGCCGCTGTCCGCAGGCTAATTGATGCGAGCGGACGCGAGATAATGCTTGAAGTCGACGGCGGTATTAAACCCGACAATATTGCCGCGGCTGCAGACGCAGGCGCTGACACATTCGTGGCAGGCTCGGCGATTTTTGGAAAACCTGACTACAAGGCCGTGATCGACGCGATGCGCGTGCAGTTATCACGGGTCTGAGCAAGACCTAATTTCCATGCCTCGGGGCCCGCGAACATCATGCCCAAGCACCGCGCCTGAACGAGAATCAATGAAAACCACTCCCCTGACTCGATCCGAGTGTTATAGTTTGAGGGTTGAAAACGATGACCGAGTCCCCGGTCGCTTGATGCCCACCACCATGTTTCTTGTCAAAAAAACCAAGCTTGTTCCGCCCGGCGCTTTTGAGGCCTGGCTATGGCGACGCTGGCAACCCCGTATCGACTGATACCGCTGCCTGTCGCTGGTCCACGATGGACCGGCGGGTTTTTGGACACCTCGCCGCCCCCCTACAATAGCGGCCCGGAGAGAAACATGACTGAACTCGAATTCAAATCGCTGGCCGCGCAAGGCTACAACCGCATTCCCCTGCTCGCCGAAGCCTTCGCCGATCTGGAAACCCCGCTGACGCTGTACCTGAAGCTAGCGCAGACCCAGAACCAAGGCAAAAACACCTTTCTACTCGAATCTGTCGTCGGTGGAGAGCGGTTCGGTCGCTACTCCTTCATCGGTTTGCCCGCCAATACGCTACTGCGCTCAGAAGGCCAGCAAACCGAAGTCGTGCAGCATGGCCAAGTCGCCGAAACCTTCACCGGCAATGCACTCGACTTCATCGCGGAATTTCAATCCCGCTACAAAGTCGCTGTCAGCCCCGGCATGCCGCGCTTTTGCGGTGGCTTGGCCGGCTACTTTGGGTATGACGCCGTGCGTTATATCGAACACCGGCTCATCAATACAGCACCCAAAGATGATCTGCAGTTGCCGGACATACAACTTTTGCTCACCGAAGAGCTCGCTGTCATCGACAATCTGTCGGGCAAGCTCTATCTGATTGTGTACGCAGACACCCGACAGCCCGAGGCTTATGGGCGCACCCGACAGCGACTGAAGGATCTGCGCGCCATGCTTCGTCGCTCGGTCGACGCCCCGGTGACATCGGGCTCAGTTCGTACCGAAGCCGTCCGCGATTTTTCGAAAACCAATTATCTTGCGGCAGTCGCACGCGCCAAGGAGTACATCATGGCCGGTGATCTGATGCAGGTACAAATTGGTCAGCGTATACGCAAGCCTTATGTGGATTCACCCCTCTCGCTGTATCGCGCGCTGCGCTCGCTGAATCCCTCGCCTTACATGTACTTTTATAACTTTGGTGATATGCAGATCGTGGGCAGCTCACCCGAAATTCTGGTGCGCAACGAAACCACGCCGGATCAAAAGAAAAAAGTCACGATCCGTCCTCTTGCAGGCACGCGACCCAGAGGCGCGACGCGAGAGCAGGATCAGCAGCTCGCTGCGGAATTGCTGGCCGATCCCAAAGAAATTGCCGAGCACGTGATGCTCATCGATCTCGCACGCAATGATATTGGTCGTATTGCCGACGTTGGCAGCGTGAATGTCACCGACAAATTCATCATCGAAAAATATTCACATGTGCAGCACATCGTCTCGAACGTCGAAGGTTCGCTCAAAGACGGCATGTCC
>SYFN01000047.1 GCA_005800405.1 Burkholderiales bacterium | reverse complement strand
GAACTCGGGGTTAAACACGCGGCGGCTACGCCGCCCGGATGATTTGCTCATGATGGCCTCCTGCCCCGGCACCCTTGCCAAGGCTAAAAACCCCAATAATGCACTTATCCGACCTGTCCAGTTTTGCCGAGCCACTTCTGTGCGCCGCTGGCGTCGCATTGTGATCTTGCGCATCGTCCAGCCTGGCCTCCATTGCATCGACCACTGAGCTGCTGACCGGCGAGGGCGTTTTTGCTCGCTGGGCTTTTTTTGTCATTTCGTGCTCCTGATTATTAGTATATTTACATTGATCACAATATCGCGGACCACCCTACTATAAGCACATGACCCTGACGATACATTGACAGATTTTTCTTGCGCACAGCGTCAATTGACTCAGGCGCTGAACCAGCAGAATGATTTGAATCGTGCTGCCGTTCCGGAGCTTTCATCCGGAACCCGCCCGGTTTGCCAGACCTTTGCCACCGAGGCGGGGCTATGAGGTCGTGGGTTTGTGTTTGGTTTTGCTACCCTCGGGGATTCAATCAACCCAAGGTTTCCGAATTCAATTCGAATTCGATTGATCCAGATTATTTTTTACAGGCTGATTACCCAGCATTGGATTGATATGAATGCCTCAACAAACACCAAACGCGTGATCATCGCGGGCGGTGGTATTGGAGGGCTGACACTGGCACTGACCTTGCACCAGATTGGTATTCCACGCGTCATTTTTGAATCGGTCCGACAAATTCATCCACTGGGCGTGGGCATCAATATTCAGCCAAACGCCGTGCGCGAACTGTTTGAACTGGGTATCGGTCCTGCGCTGCTGGATCAGGTCGGCATTGAAGCACAAGAGTGGGCGCTGGTTGGTTTGAATGGCAAGGATATTTATGCGGAGCCGCGCGGCCTGAAGGCAGGCTATCTTTGGCCTCAGTATGCGGCGCATCGCGGCAAGCTGCATGTCATGCTTTTTGAAAAAGTCATTGAACGACTGGGTGGATCATCCGTGCGTCTGGGTCAGCGCATAACCGGGTATGAGAAGCAGGCAGACGGTACTGTGTCGGCAATTATTGAACAGGCGAATGGTGACATCACGCGCGAACAAGGCAACTTATTAATTGGTGCCGATGGCATTCACTCATTGGTACGCACGCAAATGCATCCACACCAGCCGCCCATACACTGGGGCGGCACCATCATGTGGCGTGGCACTACACTGGCGAAACCGATACGCACGGGATCGAGCTTTGTGGGTCTGGGTACACACAAGCACCGCATGGTCATCTATCCGATTTCCCAGCCCGACAGCCAGGGTCTGGCGGCCATCAACTGGATTGCAGAACGCACTGTGGACAGTTCTACCGAATGGCAAAAAAGTGGCTGGTTCAAACCCGTAGCGATTTCAGAATTCGCTTCGTATTTCGATGAATTCAGATTTGACTGGCTGGATGTGCCCGATCTTCTGGCGAGAGCTGATATCGCGTATGAAAACCCCATGATCGACCGCGACCCTATCCCCAACTGGAATGACGGACCGGTGGCGCTCTTGGGCGATACGGCCCATGCGATGTATCCCACCGGCTCCAACGGTGCCAGTCAGGCAATCGTGGATGCGAGGGTTCTGGGCGCGTCCCTGATTCGGTGGGGCATAACGCCCGCAGCATTGGACGCCTACAATGCGGCACTATGTGGACCGATCTCCGAAGTCGTTCTGCGCAACCGCGGCGATGGCCCCTTTGACCTGCTGAAAATTGTCGACGATCGTTGCGGTGGGCGCTTCACTGCGATTGACGATGTCATTCCGCAGGCAGAACGCGATGCGTACATGGCCAGCTATAAAAAAGCAGCCGGGTTTTCGAGAGATCTGCTCAATAAAGCGAATCCCACCATCGCACCTGAAACCTGTCAGGTGCAGCTGTCATGATGCGCCGATATGTGGGCTACGTCGGCCTGATGCTCGCTACCGTGCTGACTGCATTCAGCTCAGATGCAGCGGATCAAGTCCCGGCGACAGCCGGTACAGCGGCCGCCAAAACATCACCCCCCCTCGTTTTCTGGGCCGTCAATGAAGGCGGCGCAAAGATTTACCAGCCCAACAGCACTGCCTGCGAAAAAATATCCGGTTTGTCGGTGCAATACGCCGAAGGTATATCGAATCAATTCAATGTGCCTGCATACACGCTCAACATGCAAGCGATCAAACCCAGTGCAGATCAGCGCACCTGCACCCTGATGGTAAACACACCCAAAGGCCCAAAGGAATGCGCACTTGGCTCGGTGATACGAACTTTTGGTGGCGAGTATCTCGCGCATACTTACCAGCAGTTTGGCGATGGCAGCGTGAAATTTTTAGCTGGCGAGTGTCACTGAGTATGCAACCAAATCTTATCGTGAACGGGTGTAGAAGCCGGCAGTGGGCTGATGCCTCTCGGTAAAGGAAAGACTCTGATCATAAAAAACGCGCGGCTTCTTGGATCATGTGCTTTTCCAGCCCTTGACGATGACGCTGTTATACTTTTGCAGATTGACAGGCCAATCAAACTCAGAGACAAAACCATGAAAAAAATCATCCTGCTTGCAGCGCTTGCGTTGAACACGGTCGCCGCCCACGCGGAATGGACGAAGATTGATTATTCGTCGAATGAAGTGACGCTGTATATAGACCGGAGTACTTCTGAAAAATCAGGACCCAAAATGGTACTGCTGTGGCATATCGCCGACTATGCGACCCCGCAGGAGATTCAAGGCAAGGCCTTCAAGTCCATCAAGTTCCGTCAGGAATACAACTGTGACAAACGCCTGTTTCGCGACATGCTGCGTTCCTGGCACAAAGAAGCAATGGGTAACAGCATCACCGTGACATGGACGCATGGCCCCTGGGGCTGGACTGCACCTGAAGCCGGTAGTGCTGATGAGGCGCTGGTTCGCGCTGCATGTAGCAAGTAATTATCCGAAGACGCTGGATCTACAGCTGAGCGAGAACCCAGCGCGAGCCAATCTGCGACCGAACGCACCCACCTATCGTCCCCGCAAAACATCCAGCTCGGTCACCGAAGATGACTGGTTACCCCAGCTTTGCCGTAGAAAGGTGATGAGCTCAGCCATCTCTCGATGGCTGAGCGTATGACCGAACGGTGGCATGCCATGAGGTCTGGGATTTTTTTCGGTGACAGGAATGTGAGTGGCGGCGAATTGGATACCAGTGTGGCGGATTAAAAGGGAGCCAGTCGATTGCTTAAAAAGGGCTTTTAGGAGCCCGACTTGGTTTGCAGCAATTACCCTATTTGCCTGTGCCAGTGTGCAAAGCGTAGCGCAG